>JABDKD010000129.1 GCA_013003215.1 Pyrinomonadaceae bacterium | reverse complement strand
TCACACACGGGAGGATCTCTCCTGAACCGTTCTTGAACATGTTGAATCCGCCGTCCCATTCCCATGCGGCGTTTGGTAAGCCGAGCTTTCTGAATGCGTTGTAAAGGACGGTGAAATGCCGGCATCGGCTTTCCTGATCTGCATACTTTGTGTAAGAGCCAAACTCCCCGACATATATTGGAACCCCGTTCGTGACTGACCATTCTTTTGCCGCGCGCAAATCCGCATAGATCTTCTTAGAGGAAGAATCTCTTTCATAGTTCTGAATGAGTCCGCCCGCCCATTTGCCCTTTGCTGAGTCAGGAATGTTTATCTTCTTCGCTTTGTCATACGGAAAAGGAACACCGCTGATATCCGGAAGTCCTTCGGCAGACCAGCTCGCACCTTGATGTGTAAAAACAAATGGGTCGTAGAAGTGAAAAGTATAGATAAGATTCTTGTCGGAGAACGGCTTGGAGTCGATCATTGCCTGTCTTCCATTCCAGTCATGAAAGCCAACGATCAGTGAATGGGAGGGAACAATCGACCTAACCTTAGTTATCAGCCTTGCCGCCTTCTTACGCCATGCCTTAGCTTCAATATCGTGCGGTTCATTCCAAAGCTCGAAGTAAACTCGATCCGGATCGGTGTCCTTATACCTTTCGGCAACCTGCTTCCAGATCCATTCAATTCTTTCGATATCGGTAAGACTTTCGATCGAGCCGTCGAGTTCGGGATGATGCTGGTCAATGATGACGTTCAAGTCGTTTTCGCGAGCCCATTTTACCGTCTTGTCCAACGCCTCAAGACCCGCTTTTGATCTCCAACTATATGGCGCTTTGTTATTGACCCATGCGCTAAAGCAAACAGGAATCCGTACCGTTTCATAGCCCGCCCGTGCGATCTCGCGGAGCATGTCTTTTCTTTTCTGAACATCGATTGAATCGAGAAAGTCCGAGAAACCATTTTCTTTCGCGCCCTTCCAATGGTGGTCCAGAAATGTCAGGTTCATTCCGGTTCCAAGGTTCTTTGCACGTCGTTGAACAAGGGTCTCGATCGCATTCTCAGATCCGGACTCGCGGCTTTCAGCACGAACATCACCACGTGCAAATGCGGTACTTTGTTGTAGTAGCAGACAAAAGGTGACGAAGGTCAACGTAAAATATCTTTTAGAAGTTCTTCGCCTCATGTGCCTGGAATTTCCCCTGGTTCAGAAATAATCGGTTTGTGGATGTCTGTATTCTATTTAATACCTGTAAATACTGCAAGAAAAATCGAATTAAACTGCTTAGTTTTCAGTTATTTATTTCCCATTTTCGTTTTGCTGTTACTGCAAACCGTCTAGTATGATTTAGCTTCCATCTTTAACGAAACATTTAGAGGCAATTATGAAACGTATAGCTTTTTTTGTTGTGGTTGCGATAGCGACGGTTTTCGGATCGATTTCAGGCATTTCGGCACAGGCATCGCAGAAGTTTACTGTGATCTCCGACAAGGCCGAGTTGAAGACAATTGTACCCGCGAGTTTCTACTTCGCCGGGTTGAGCGGAAATACCCAGCGTCGGAATTCGAGCGTTGGATTATTGGGGGATAAGCGGTACATCGTCGCGGGTCTTGTCGACGTCTCCGGTTACTCAACCGATATCAGCGGTGTGTACGAGGGGTTCTTTATCACGGATTCGAATGTGGAATTCGGTGACAAGAAGCTAGATATCGGATCTTACGGTTTTGGATTCGCTAAAGACGGCACTGTTAACCTTTTTGACCTAAGCGGTAAGAAGATCGTTTCAGCTAGAACGGTCAAGGATACAGAGATGCGCAGGCCGAGGCCGCTCATGATGGTGCCGGCAGAAGAAGGCATCCGATTTTATAAGGGTCGCGATTATGTTCTTATAAAGCCAAGATAGTTCCTGGCCTATAGCACTTCCGGGCGCTCTGCCCGGCCGGATTTGGCAGACCTGAAAATCGCGTCCAGAACGGACATATTGCCGAACGAATCTTCGAGTGAATAGTCAGGTTCCGCTCTTTCCATGATGGCCTTGGAAAAGACATCACCCTGTATTGTGTACTGATCTGCGGCCTCAAATTCGATCTTTTCCAAGCTTCTTTCGTAAAGATCCGATCCATCATCGACAAAGAGATTGGTAGTTGTCTCGACCGGTATGTTGAACGGTATCTGGACTTCCAACCGTCCCTTTGTCCCGAAAAAGATCATACTTTGGTAAGGAACCAGTTGTGTCGAACACGTGAATGTCGAATGACCGGAAGCGAACCTCATCATCGACGACGAGAGCCGGTCGATCCCTGACTGCGGGTCTCTTTCAATAAGACCAGACACTTCCGTCGGTTCATTGCCAAACACAAAACGGGATACATTCACACAATAGCAGCCGATATCCAGAAGGGCGCCTCCCCCCTTTTCCAGATCGTTGCGTATGTTCGAGGGATCATCGTTGTAATAACTGAAGAAGCCGGTGACCGCGTTCAGAGTTCCAATTCGACCTGAAGCAATAATCTCCTTTACCGCTATCCAGGTCGGATGGGTGCGGATCATAAACGCTTCCTGAATCAAAACTCCTGTCCGGTTTCTGACCCCAATGAGGTCGCGCACTTCGTCCCCGTTCAACCCAATCGGCTTTTCACAGAGTACGTGCTTACCTGCCTCCGCTGCTCTTGTAGTCCACTCGAGATGGAGATGATTCGGCAAGGGAATGTAAACGGCATCAATGTCAGGGTCGTGCAGGAGGGCATCATAGGAACCAAAGTATCTTGGGATTCCAAGTGAATCCGCCGCGGCGCGGGCGCTTTCTTCATCTCGGGAAGCTATCGCTGAAACCGCCGTAAGCTCGCCTGCGAGCATAGCGGGAATCACCTTTTTTACCGCAATGTTCGCTGTTCCGAGGACTCCCCAGCTAACTTTCTTATTCATATTCTTATACAAAAAAAGGCGAGCATGATTCCCGCCTTCCTCTCTCAAGCTTTTCTATCTGATTCAGGTGCTGCGAGCAGACCTAAAAAGCAATATACTAAGTTCTATCACCCTCTGAAGATCAGTTTGTGCCGCTTGGGAAACATCTTTATCTACAATCTTTGTGTTCGTAAACATCGGACTCGAAACGAATTTGCCGAGGGCATTGTCCAACTGGATTATGAGGTCTCGAACTCCTTCCGGCTCCTTTTGATCGGACGTCTTGTCGGCATCCGGGCTTTTACCGAAAAGCTCTTTTTCGAGTGCCACCGCATTTTTGTTCAACTTTGATGCCGATCTCGAAATCCCGGAATAGTCTATTCGTTCCGAAGTTGTATAGGCAGCGATTATCTTATCCTGAAGCTTCTGAATATTCTCGAAGAATTTCTTGGTTTTTCTAAACTTCTTTTTCCATTCTTTTGAAGATGGATCGGGTTGGACCTTGTGGGCATCTCTCTTGACGCGTTCGAGTTCGATTGCACGGATCTTTATCGAGTTATCACGGAGCTCGGTTTCAATAATGGGCTTTGGCGGAGGCGGAACGTTCTGCGCGAGAATCGAGCCTGTAAAAACCAGGCACGCAACGAATAATATTGCTGCTGTTCGTCCAACCATCTGCTTTCCTTATCAATTGGTACTGAGCTTCTTGTTTGAAGCCAACCACAAGGCGCCGCTTATATCTATTACCTTCACCAGGCTCGCCTCTACGGGCACCGCCACTTTCGGATCAACAACCTTGAGCTTTTGCCACATAGGGCTCGTCACAACCTCCCCGATGGCACCATCCAATGCAATGATCAGATCCCTTACACTCTTTCCAAAAAACGGATTTACTTCGGGCGAATCGTCCTTTGCATCATTCTCCTGTGCATCAGGCGCGAATACATTCGCCCGCAAACGCACAGCCATCTCGCTTATCTTATTTGAAGACTCTTTAATCTGTTTGTAATCGATTTCCTTGTTCTTGACATAGGCCTCAACAATCTTCGACTGCTCTTTCTGAATGCCTTCAAAGTCTTCCTTTACGATAGAGAACTTCAGCTCTTTACCATTGTCGCGTCGGAGAACCGCGTTTTTTTCAGCTTCACGTTTTATCCTCTCCAACTCTACGGAACGAAGCTTGATGTTGTTGTCGGCGGGCGTTGCATTATCAGCCACGGTCGGGGGCTCTCCGGAAGTCTGAGCAATTGCCGCCACCCCAAACGCAAAAACCAAACCAATCAGTAATAAAATCCTCATCTTCATAATTCACCTTGGAACCGACTAATTCCTCGAAGGGCTTATATCACGATAGGGAACTACCCCTTTTCCTTCCTTAACTGCATAGATCTTGTCCGCTTTAATATCACTCAACGTTTCTACTTTCCCAGAGGGCCAAAAGATCTCAACTTTGTCTACCTTGGCCGCATTTCCGAGCCCGAAATGAAGCCTCAAATCGTTCTGTGACATGTAGCTCGTGCTGCTACGTACTTCTTCCGTCTGAACCACCTTGCCGGTCGTGACCTTTACCTTTGCACCTATTGCCAAAGGGCTCCCCTTGGCCGCTGAAAGCTCAAACTTGATCCAACGATTTCCCTTGATTCCTTCGTTTCTTAGAATCATCGGCGTGCTGTCCAGATCCTCAACAACAACATCGACATTTCCGTCATTGTCGATATCGCCAAACGCGGCACCCCGTGAAACCCTCGGTTCAGACAGCGCTTCACCGGCTTGTTTGGTCGCGTCACAAAACGTACCGTCACCCTTATTCATGTGCATGAGTTTTCCCTGACGATATTTTGATCCCGATACTATCTCGTCCATCTGGGGATAGACGTGGCCATTCACAACGAATAGATCCAGCCACGTATCGTTGTCAAAATCTACAAACCCGGTACCCCATCCAACATATGGC
>JABDKD010000121.1 GCA_013003215.1 Pyrinomonadaceae bacterium | reverse complement strand
AGTTCGGTGAGTTTGGTGAGTTTGATGAGTTGACTGAGTTGACTGAGTTGACTGAGTTCCGTGTTTCGGGCGATCGAAGTTGAGGACAATTCCTCCTTTCGCAATTTTCGTGTATTTAATGGGCAATTCTTTCTTTCTTCATGCATTTCGTGGGCGCCTGGCCGAATCAAAACGATGATTGAGTTTTCAACCGAAGAAAAAGCAGCGATCGTCTCAAAGATCAAAGACTATTTTGAGGCGGAACTCGATCAGGACATTGGGCAGTTCGACGCTGAATTCCTACTCGAGTTCTTCGTAAAAGAGATCGGTCCCTTTTTCTACAACAAAGGAGTGTTCGATGCTCGCGGTGTTTTTCAATCGAGGCTTGAAACGATCGACGAAGAAATCATGGCAATCGAAAAGGACACATCGGCTTGAGACACGAAACTGAACAAGACGGGCAAAGGCCATTTGTAATTTGGGTGATCCTCGGCTTTATGGCTGTCTCGATTATTATGATGATACTCGGACAGACGATGGCTGTGTTCTTCTACGACTGGACTGTTCAGTATGGTCTTCAGGAAAGCGTTGAAGAAGTCGGATTGCTTGGTGTGGAAGTGAACCGTTCATTTGGTGCGGCGGATTCGGTCATTTATGTCCCATTGATGGTCGCCTCGCTTATTGGACTCCTGAAAAGGAAGAATTGGTCGCTGTACCTTTTGGCAGCGGTCGGCGGCGTCTCATTCTACTGGACTGCGACTGTGACATTCATAATGCTCTTTTTCGCCCCCGGCACTCCGAACTACACATACGTTCCGGGCATCGAGATATGGATCTTTGTCGGAGCGCACTTCATTTTTGGCGTGTTGGCAATTGCATCCTTGATCATTTATCGTGATCGGCTAATCGCATAGCACTTCCTGAGCAATGGAGATGACAACGCGAATCCGTAAAGCAGCACCGGGAGATCTCCCAAAGATCGTCGAGATGGAACTCGACGGCGAGAACTCTCCATTTGTTAATTCGGATTCTCTAGAAAAACATACGACCTGGTACGAGGATGATTCATTTGTTCATCTCGCAATCGATTTCAGTGGAAAACTCACAGGTTATGTTCTGTTGGTGTTAGACCCGGACGGTAAAAGTGTCGAGCTCAGGAGAATTGTCGTGATGCTAAAGGGAAGAGGGATCGGACAGGATTCCTTGAACCTGATTGACGACTATTGCCGGAACAAGCTAGCCCGGAAATCGATCTGGCTCGATGTTCTCCCAACCAACCATCGTGCGAAGCACATCTACGAGAAGCATGGCTACGAGTTCATCAGGGAAGGTGAACACAACGGGCAGCCGCTTCATTTTTATTCCAAGCCGATCTAACGGTCTAAACTTCTAACAATTGAGCGACGAATATCGCAAAAATGATTTCAACCGTCGCCGACGCGACGACAAATGTTTTTGATATCGGATACTGTGGCCTGAGGGCCACGGCTAGCAGACTTACCGTCCTTACGAGACGGCAAAGAAATTCCGGATCTTCTGATCTCTGAACTGTGAACTCTGATCTCTGAACTCTGATCTCTGATCTCTGATCTCTATTCTCTGGGCCCTAAATCCCTTCTTCTCTGAACCTTTTTGACCGAACGCCCGTATCAGTCAAATCATGAGATTAAGAACTAATGCACTGAAGTCCTGCCTTCTTTTCGCGTTTTTTGTGTGTTTCGCGGGGACAGTTTTACCCAACGCGAAAGCGGCAATTCAAAAGAAACTCGATGATTGGCACGCCAAGGCGAAGTTTCCCGGAGCTACGTTGGGCGTAACCCTTGCTGATGGTTCATCTTACGGTGTTGCGACCGGTTACTCAGACCGCACAAATAAAACGCCTATGAAGCCTGACGACATGATGCTCGCGGGTAGCGTAGGAAAAACCTGGGTGGCCGCAATTGCAATGAGATTGGCAGCAAAAGACTCCCTCGACCTTGACGCCCCGATTTCGAAGTATCTAGGTAACGAAGAATGGTTTGAGCGACTTCCGAATGCCAAGTTGATAAAGGTTCGACACCTGATGAACCACACCAGTGGACTCGTTCGGTATGAGTTCGACCCAAAATTCATTGCAGACCTAAAGCAAAATCCTTACAAAGTATGGAAGCCGGAAGAGCAGATCGCTTATTTGTTCGATTCGAAGGCCAAATTCGAGCCGGGCAAGGGCTGGGACTATTCTGATACCAACTACATAGTTCTCGGCATGATCATCGAAAGGATCTCGGGCAAGACATATTACGAGATGGTAGAGGAAGAGCTGTTGGAACCCTTGATGCTGGACCGGACTATTCCGCAAAAGGGCCCTTTACTTCAAGGGCTTATACAAGGCTATGCAGGGGCCGACAATCCATTTGGCGGCGGAGATGAGGTTCTGAAAAACGGCAAGTTTGTCTTTAATCCGCAATTTGAGTGGACAGGAGGCGGGATGGTCTCAAACAGCATAGACCTCTCGCGTTGGGCAAAGATGATGTATGAGGGAAAGGCATTCGATAAAAAGATGCTGGCTGAGATGCTGGATGGTGTTCCCGCGAAGCTGGGGCCAAATTCGAAATATGGACTCGGGGTAATCATTCGCCCGACAAAAGTTGGAATGACCTATGGCCACAGCGGATTCTTTCCGGGATATTTGACAGACATGATGTACCTGCCCGAGCACAAAATCGCCGTCGCGACACAGGTGAATTCAAGTGTGTTCAGAGATGTAGGTAGAAATCCGGCTGGAGTCTTGATTGAGGCGCTTGAGGTCCTCATCGCGGAAAGTCAGCCCAAGAAAACCAACAAACGTTAAAAACCTAGCCCACGAAATACACGAAACGCACTAAAAAAAGAGATCGGGTTAATCCAATCTCTTTGGTGTCTTTCGTGCATTTCGTGGGAAATGCTATTGCTGGTGAGCTTCGACGAACCAAAGCAACTTGTCGGTGCCGCGTGCGACCTCGGTCATCAGATCAGCCGTAATCGCGTCTCCGGCTTCATCAGCTTCGTCAACATTTGTCCTGGAATTCTTGGCAAATGCAGCCAGGGCACCCGAAAGGGCGTCTACATGGTCAGCGCCTTCCGTTATTTCCAACGGATACTCATTCAGCGAAGACTTTGATGCAACAACTCTCGCGGTTCCTTCAGCGGTTCCGCCAAGCGTCGTAACTCTTTCAGCGATCATATCGCTATAACCTTCCACTTCACCCGCAACTTGGTCAAATAACTCGTGAAGGGCAATAAAATTCATTCCTTTCACGTTCCAGTGCGCTTGTTTTGACTGTGTTTTTAAATCAATCGAATCCGCCAGCCTTGCGTTAAGCATTTCGATCATCTTTTCTCTCGTATCAGTATCAATATCTATTTTTGTTCTATGCATAATATCCATCTCCAATTTAGAATTATTCTAATTATAAAATTGATATAAGTCAAGTGCCCCCTCATTGTGCAGGACGTTCAAAACGATTAACATCAACTATGCAACAATCGGGTCCGACCCTAGGTCATCGCCTCCTATGCAGAATACGAATTCAGCGGCAGACGCCGCTGTCAATACAGCTTCAAAAACTTCCACGCTGGTCAACGCGTCGTTCGAGCGGCTCATGGACGATCTTGTGTCCAGGCTGCCGTATATCATAGGCGGCTTGATCGTCCTTTTGATTTTCTGGCTCGCGGCGAAGATCGTCAAACGGATATTTCTTTATACCTCCGGAAAGACTGAGCTCGACAAACGGCTGCGAATGCTTATCAGCCGGTTGCTCGTAGTCGCGATTGTTATTGCAGGCCTGTTCACAGCGTTGACAATAATGATCCCCAGGTTTGGTTTTTCGGATCTGATTGCGGGTCTCGGTTTTTCCTCGTTTGTTGTTGGTTTTGCGACCAAAGACATCCTGAACAATTTCTTTTCTGGTGTTTTGGTGCTTTGGCAGGAGCCGTTCAAACTTGGTGACTATGTCATGGTCAACGATTTTGAAGGGACGGTTGAAGAGATAGGCGTACGCGCGACACTTCTGAGGATGTACGACGGGGAACAGGTATTGATGCCTAACGGCCAGATGTACTCTTCTGCGCTAATAATCAGGCCCGCAGGGGCGCTGCAGAGAGTCAAAGTCGATGTCGTCACAGACTATGAGTCACATGTTAGCGCATCGAAGAAACGGATACTGGAGGCTCTCGCCGAAATCGATGGTGTTCTGGACGAACCCGCACCGAGTGTCTTTTTAACTACCCTTGCAACAGAGGGAATTAGGTTTACCGCGTATTTCTGGGTTGATACAGACAATTCAAGCGTGATGCAGCTTAAGGACGAAGCCTCAACAGCGATTAACAGGACCCTCAGGGATGCCGGAACAAAACTGTTTCCACCTCAAAGACTGGTTGTTGCCGAAACCGGTTCACGGAAGCTCCAAGGAACGGTCGATGAGGATATTTGATTACCACTGACCCATATTGAGATATTTCAAGGCGATTTCCTGGGCCTTATAGACCCGTTCACCCCAATTGGTCGGAGCATAGAACCGCCGCGGAATACCGTTTTCGTCTCCGCCCCGTTCTTCCTCTTCGGAACTCAAGAGGTTCTTGTTCTCCATTCTTTGAAGGGTGACATAGATCGTTCCCTTCTTTAGTTCACCTTCCGATTCGTGAACCATTTCAAGTCCGAACATCTCGCCCTCGTTCATCAAGAGGTTCAAAATCAGATATTCCTTTTCAGATAAAGCCGGAAACTCATTTTTGCTTCCCATTAGTACCTCCATATATTGGTGCTTACAAAATGTAAGAACGCAAATATTATCAACCATCGTTTTTGATAATTCAAATGAGCGGAAGTAATGGAAAATGGCGGACAATACAAAATGCAAAATGGATAATGGACAATGGAATGGACAAATGGAAAAAAATGAAAAACGGAAATCTCCGAATCGCCCATAATGCAGATCTTAAACGAATGTAGATACCGAATTCCCTAGAGCTCAAGCCTATTGACGGTCCAGGATAGTAATCTCTAAATATCCAAATCATCCATAGTCCATTGTCCATTTTCCGTTTTCCGGTAGTCTTCCATTTTCCATTCAGCGTCCGATCCTTGATAATCGTACAGTGCTTGTTTTAGGAATAGAAAGTTCATGTGATGAAACCGCGGCGGCGGTTGTGAAGGATGGCCGCGAGATCCTATCCTCTGTAATCTCTTCGCAGATCGAGATCCACAGAGAGTGGGGCGGGGTAGTTCCCGAGATTGCTTCCCGCGAACATCTTGTAAAGATCGATCCCGTGGTAGATAAGGCGCTGGCCGACGCAGGTGTCGGATTAGAATCGATTGACGCGATTGCGGTTACATATGGTCCGGGTCTGGTCGGTTCGCTGCTCGTCGGGGTCTCATATGCAAAGGCACTGGCATTCGGACTCGGCAAGCCTGTAATCGGAGTTAATCACATAGAAGGACATTTTTATTCGGTTGAGTTCGACAACGGGCCCATAACTTATCCGGCTATGGCGTTGATCGTTTCAGGCGGGCATACAAATTTGTTCTTTGCCCCGGAGGCGGGTAAATACAAGGTAGTCTCGCGAACACGTGATGACGCGGCCGGAGAGGCATTCGATAAGGCCGCGAAAATGCTGGGACTCGGTTATCCAGGTGGACCCCTGATTGAGAAGTACGCGAAGGAGGGTAATCCCAAGGCGATCGAGTTTCCAATCGCGAGGATCTCAGATGGAAGACCGGACTACAGCTTTTCCGGTTTGAAAACAGCTGTACTCAGATACATACAGGAAAACAACATCGAACCTATTAGACCGGGCGAGGAACCTAATTCCGAAATCAAAAACGTCTGTGCGTCGTTCCAATACACCGTCGTCAAGACGCTTACACGGGTGCTCGAGAAGCAGGCAAAGGAGTTTTATCCCAAAACTCTGATAGTCGCCGGCGGCGTGGCCTGCAACCAGGCATTGCGAGAAAAGGCAGAGAAAATTGGTGGAAGACTTGGCCTGCCGGTGTTTTTTCCGTCAAAGCATCTATCGACCGATAACGCGGCGATGATTGCCGCGGCCGGTACTTTTCATCTGGCAAGAGGAGAAGCATCGGGTTTGGATCTTACGGCCGATGTCACTATACGTCTCCAGAATCATGAGGTCGAGGATGCCGATCTTCGAAAAAGAAGAGTCAGATACAAGCTTTAGAGAACAAACCTCTTGCGCCTCTGAGGAGTCAAAAGTTAGAATGCTTATTACGCTCTCTTACTCCTTTTCAAATTGGATACCCCCTTTTCTCAAAGATTCGGAGAATTGAAGATGAAGATACTGTTGCTCGTACTTTTGCTGACAGGACTACCCGCATCTGCGGATTCAAATGAGGCTTCTACCCGATGTTCCCTCAGGTCGTTTCAGGCTGAATATAGGGTTTCCGCCGCAGTGTTTGTCGGCGAAGTGGTAAAAATGAATGAGTCCGAGGGCAAGAAGTACTTTGTATTCAAAGTTAAGAAGTTTTGGAAGGGGGTAAGGTCCGAGCATGTAAAGGTTTTCGTCCGTGAAAATGCACGGTTCCAGTCGCCATTTGAGGAAGGTAAGACATTCCTTGTTTTTGCGAAGAAAGATGACGATGGGGTGCTTCGGGATGGACGTTGTTCACATTCGGCCGAAATCGACGGTACGTCCAGTACTTTGAAGGATGATCTTGAAAAGCTTGGAAAAGGAAAGACCTGCATAGATTTAGCAGTTAAAGGAGACGAAGTTGAAAAGAGCAGTTAGTTTTTGCGCCATGATATCGGTCGTGGCGCTCCTCGCCGTTGCAGTCGGTGCCCAGATTCCGGAAATCCAGCGACAATCCTATTTGAGCGGGCTTTCGAGACCTGTTTTCATCACACACGCAGGTGATGGTTCAAATCGTATGTTTGTCGTGCAGCAACGCGGATTAATTCGCGTCGCGCAGCCGGGGCAGAACACAACCACGACATTCCTGGATCTAAGTGGTGTTGTAAGTCTGTCAGGAAATGAGCGCGGCCTGCTTGGTCTCGCGTTTCACCCTGATTTTGAGAACAATGGGTTCTTTTTTGTTAACTATACCCGGAATACAGATGGCGCTACGGTAATCGCACGTTACAAGGCGATGAACAACAACACGGTCGGTGACCCCAACAGTGCGCAGCCGATCATCACCATCACGCAGGATTTTTCCAATCACAACGGTGGACATATTGCGTTCAAAGGTGAGAACGACCTCTATATAGGAATGGGCGATGGCGGGTCGGGAGACGATCCTTTGAATCGCGCTCAGGACATAAACAGTCTTTTGGGTAAAATGTTGCGCATTCGGCCGAGTCTCTCTGAAAGCGTCGGGAAAGTTACGTATACGGTGCCCTCTGACAATCCCTATGTTGGTGTCGCAGGCGCTGATGAGATCTTTGCAATCGGTTTAAGGAATCCCTATCGCTGGTCGTTTGACCGGGGAGGTTCGAACCAGCTTTGGGCGGGCGATGTTGGCCAAAATGCAATTGAAGAGGTCGATGTCGTTATCAATGGCGGTAACTACGGCTGGCGCGTTTATGAAGCGAATCAGTGCACGAACAACGACCCGGGACTTTGCAATCCCGGAAACTATGACATGCCCGTGTTTCAATACTCGCAGTCTGCTGGAAGGTGTTCGATTACCGGCGGGTACGTTTATCGCGGTAACAGGGGGACATTCCAGGACGGCAGTTATATCTACGGCGACTACTGTACCGGTGAATACTGGATTTGGGATGGTGCCAACTCGACGTTGATCGAAAATACCCCGAGAAATATTTCGGGATTTGGCGAAGATGAACGCGGTGAACTCTATTTGGTGAGTCTCAACGGTACAGTTGAAAAAATCATAAACTCAAACTCACCCAGCGGAATAGCACCGTTCGACTTTGATGGCGATTTTCGTACTGATGTTTCGATCTTCCGTCCGGGCGTTGGTGAATGGTGGTACCTAAGATCGTCAGACGGTGGCAACGCAGCCTTTCAATTTGGTTCGGACACTGACATTCCGGTTCCCGGTGATTACACAGGCGATGAGAAAGCCGATATCGCATTCTTCCGTCCTTCAACAAACGAATGGTTTGTCTTACGAAGTGAGGATCAATCATTCTTCTCTTTCCCGTTCGGTGCTTCAGGAGATATCCCGGCACCTGGAGATTATGATGGTGACGGGTTTACAGATCCGGCGGTTTTCAGGCCTTCAACGACTACCTGGTTTATTCAGAACTCAAGCGGTGGAACCACCATCGAGACATTCGGTGCGACCGAGGACCGACCGGCAGTTGCGGACTACGACGGAGACGGCAAAGACGACATAGCTATCTTCCGTCCATCGGTTTCGGAATGGTGGCAGTTAAGAAGTCAGGAAGGCGTCGTTGCTTACCAGTTTGGTTCTACGGGAGATATGACTGTGCCCGGAGACTATACCGGTGACGGGAAAGATGACGTTGCATTCTTCCGTCCAACGTCTGGCGAATGGTTTGTCCTACGAAGTGAAGACAACTCATTCTTCTCCTTCCCGTTCGGAGCGGTTTCGGATATTCCGGCTCCTGGCGATTACGATGGTGATGGCAAGGCCGACGCCGCTGTATTCAGGCCGTCGACGAATGTGTGGTTTGTAAACGGTTCAACTTCCGGAGTCGAAATTCAAGGATTTGGTTCCCCGGGGGATATTCCGGTCCCTTCGGTATACGTGGAACCTTGATCGAAGAGTTTCCAGGTGCTTAAGCAGTGCCGGCGCGGGCGATGGTCAGAACTGAAACAGTTTTGACCCCGCCCTTCTTTAATGCTTTGGCGGCCATCGAAGCTGTAGCCCCTGACGTCAGTACATCGTCTATCAAAAGCACGTTCTTATTTATCAGCATCTTGACGCGCTTCGTTTCAAACGCATTGTGGACTGTCATCGCACGACCCTTTCGGTCGAGATTGGCGCGGGATATCTTCACATGCTTCGACCTGTAAAGGCTGGCCGTGTCCAGTCTAAGATTGGAGTGTTTCGCGAAGGCCCTGGCGAGCACTTCGGCTTGATTGAAGCCTCTTTCAAGCCGTCTTCGTTTTGAGAGCGGAATTGGTATCACCAAATCAACTACACGAAATCTTTCTCGCGTGTAGCATTCAAAAAGCAGCTCCGTAATTCGCTTCGACACGGACGGCGTTTTTTTGATCGAGATAACAGTTTCACGAAGTGCATGTCGGTAGGGTCCGCATGATCTTGCGAAATCGTAGAAGTGGTCATCACATTTGCGGCAAAAGGTCGTTACAGACCCGCCTGAATCGGAATGGTAAATCCCACACTTCGCACAAAGCGTTTGCAGTCCGTCGTAGACCAATGTTTTGTTCCAGCAATCACGACATGCCGGAGCGTCTTCGGCGCGTTCGATTACTTGACCGCATGAAGAGCAGAAAATGGGAAACAGGAAGGTCAGAACCGGGTTGAGGAGGTTCATGGTGAGGATCTGGTTTTCTAATTCAGTTTTTAGTCTTCGTCGAGGAGACCTCTCTCGACAAGTTCCTGGCAATCAAGACAGTAGCGAGCCCAGGGAATTGCATTGAGCCGTTTCGGATTTACCTTGTTTTCACAATTTGGGCAGATACCGTACTCTTCGTCTTCGATTCGTTCCAGCGCCTCATTGATGAGAACGAGCTGCTTGGATTCGTTTTCTGAAACCGCAAGCATTACATTCTTTGAGTAATTCCTTACTGCCAGATCTACAGGATCCGGTGTTTCGCTTTCGTCCACAGACAAATCGTTGCTGCTCAGTTTGCCAATGATGGCGTCCCTTTCCGAGATCAGTCTTGCCTTAATTTTCTTAATCTGTGCCTTCGTCATTTCTGATATGGGTACCCCTTAATAATCGTATATGCTCTATATATTTGCTCTATCAAAACCACTCTCGCCATTTCATGCGTGAATGTAAGAAGCGATAAGGATAAACTAAAGTCTGCCCTTTCGACAACCGCAGAAGATACACCTTCTGCTCCGCCAATAATCATCGTTACTTCTTTCAGTCCCCTTAACTGCCATTTCTCGACCTCTGCGGCCAATTTTCTCGATCCCAGAGACTTGCCTTTGACATCAAGCAAACAAACGAAACTGCTTTGATTCACTTTTTGAAGAATTCGGTTGCCCTCAATTTCGATCGTTTCATGCTTTGCCTTGTCCTTGATCTCTGTTATTTCAAACTTTATGAAATGAGAAAGCCTCTTAAGGTACTCCTCCTGAAGAGCCCTCCAGCTTTGGTTCTTGGTCTTGCCTACCCAAATGAAATGGAGTTTCATATCGAAATGGAGCCGGAAAAGAATGCTTCAATGGACAAGAGACAACGGGGGAATATATTTGAAACTAATCGCTGAACTCTGACTCCTAAGCCGCCAATTCAACGACGTTGGCGTCTCTCCAAAGCCTCTCGAGGTCATAAAACGAGCGGGATTTCTCGTTAAAGACGTGCGCTACGAAGTCGCCAAAATCCAAAAGTATCCAATCGGCTTTTGCGTACCCTTCGATCCGGATCGGTGTGAGTTTGAACTGGCTCTTAAGCTTCTGGGTGATCTCGTCCGCAATTGCCTGTACGTGCCTATGATTAGTTCCGCCCGCGATCACAAAGAACTCGGTGAAACTGGTGATCGGACGGAGGTCCAAAACCACGACATCTTCGGCCTTTTTTTCAGATGCACTCTCAATCGCCAACTTGACCTCATCATCGAGATCGCTGAATGGCGTCTTCTTGACCTTTATCTCAATCGTATCGGTCACAGATTCGCGTTTGAGCGTCTTTGATTTTGTTACTTCTTCCATATTCGAAACTATAATTTATTATTCAGTACCCAACCGCAAGCAAAAAAATGCCAATTTTATGAGACATAGAGTCGGTATTTGTCTACATGCAGCCGGACTTGTTCGTCTACAAGATTTCGCCAGCGTCCATCACCTTCTCGAATTGCACGTCGAATGGCTGACGCGGAGATGTCCGTATAAGCGGTATCCGTAATGAAAATCGATCTTTCACTTATATCGGTCCCGCTTTCGTTCTTGTTTCTAAGATCGACTATCCGCTCCCGTATGCTCTGAGTTACATGGTCAAAACCGATCTTGTAACCGGGACGGGTTACAACGATCACATCGACTTCCGTCAACACGCCTTCCCAGTCACGCCATGTTGTGATCTCCTGCCATGAATCCGCACCGATCACCATGAACAACCGTTCTTTCGGATAGATCTTTTTTAATCTCCCAATCGTCTCGATTGTGTATGGCTTTTCCGGAAGCTCAACTTCTATTGCCGAAACACTTGTCCCATTCACGGAATCACTCGCTTCACAGAGCATCGCAAACCTATGAAAAGCCGAAGTCGGCTTGGATCCGGACTTGTGCGGAGCATGAAAAGCGGGAATAAAAATGAATTCGTCCAGTTCAAAAAGCCGCACTACGGCCTTTGCGACGTCCATGTGTCCAAGGTGCACAGGGTCAAACGTACCACCGTAAAATGCGATTCTTCTATTCATTAATGGTTTTGAACTTCTTCGACATTTCCACCATGTTTTTCAAGCAAAAGCCTTAGGTGATCCGCAATTTCAAGAAGGATGTTTTCATCGCATTCCGGGTCTTCAACGAACAACCTAAAATCTCCGAGGTGGTTATCGACAAAGAAATGATTCTCCCGGTAAGAAAACTCAATCCAAACTCTAACTACACCGTCCGCCTCAAACTCGGTGATTTCACATCCTGAAAGCGCGGAGATATGATCCGCAAACTCATCAAAAAAGACTACTTCAGGGAAATCGACGAAATGTCTCGCATTGTCGTTTCGGTTCTTTATTAGTTCTTCAATTCTCATCTTCTTCAACAGTCTTCGCGGAGATCTCATCCAGCCTCTTGGAGACTGTATAGACAAGTTCCCTTGTACCCAGTCTGGAGACGGAGGATATCTCCAAGAACTGCCTTCGGTCCTTTGACGCGCGTTCCTTAAGTCGCTCAAGCCTCTCGGGATCGTCAAGAGCATCGATCTTTGTCGCAACAACGATCTGAGGACGTTCAGAGAGCTCTTTGTCGTAATTTGCGAGCTCCCGGTTTATCGCTTCATAATCTTCAACCGGATCGCGGCCCGAGATCGATGACACATCTACCAGGTGCAGGAGCAGTTTTGTTCGCTCTACGTGTCTCAGAAATCGGTCTCCAAGACCCGCACCTTCAGAAGCACCTTCAATCAGACCCGGTATGTCAGCGACAACAAACGTCTTGTAGTCATCGACACTGACCACACCTAAATTAGGTTCAAGTGTTGTAAACGGGTAATCGGCAATCTTCGGTTTCGCTGCAGATATCACCGAGATCAGAGTTGACTTTCCGGCATTCGGAAAACCCAGCAATCCAACATCCGCTATCAGTTTCAGCTCCAACTGGAGTTCAGCATATTCGCCCTCACCACCGTCCTGATGGTACCGCGGTGCCTGGTTTGTCGAACTCTTGAAATGGGAATTCCCAAATCCGCCGCGTCCTCCTTCGGCAACAAGGCATCTTTGCCCGCTTTCTGTTAAATCAACAATGAGGCTCCCGGTCTCACCATCAAATACCTCCGTGCCAACTGGGACCTGAACAATCACATCTTCGCCGTCTTTACCGAATCGGTTAGAGCCTTCCCCGTGTCGCCCGCGTCCTGCCTTGTGCTCAGGGTTATACCTCAAATGGAGAAGCGTGTTGTAGCTTTCGCTCGCCTCCAGCCAAACGTCTCCGCCCCGACCGCCGTTACCGCCCGATGGGCCGCCCCGTTCGACAAATTTTTCGCGACGAAACGCCGTGACGCCATTTCCACCGTCACCCGCAGTCACCCTAATTTTTACTCGATCTATAAACAAAGTTGTCGTTGCAAAACAAAACGCCCTCGCCGATTCGAGCCGGCGTGAGCGTTTCCTAAATCAGTTAAACCAGCTTTTACGCGAGTTCCGCAGAACCCTCTGAATACACACTTACGAATTTACCGCGGCGCCCTTTGTTCTCGAATTTGACGATTCCGTCAATCTTCGAAAAGAGCGTATCGTCTTTTCCGATTCCAACG
Organism: Pyrinomonadaceae bacterium; assembly: GCA_013003215.1. GTDB lineage: Bacteria > Acidobacteriota > Blastocatellia > Pyrinomonadales > Pyrinomonadaceae > Aridibacter. Next base: position 5,312 of record JABDKD010000121.1, on the reverse strand, counting down.
TTATTGCCCGGCTTCCATTTAGTGCCGCGCTGACGGGCGATAATATTTCCGCCGCGAACCAGTTCGCCGCCGTATTTCTTTAATCCAAGCCTTTTACTTTCCGAATCGCGCCCGTTTCTGGACGATCCAACACCTTTCTTATGTGCCATTTACAAAACTCCTAACTATCAGATCTTGTCGATCTTGATCTCTGTGTAACCTTGTCTGTGTCCGTAGGTTCGTTTGTACTGCTTACGACGCTTCTTCTTAAAGACAATGATCTTATCGCTGCGCCCATGACCGACAATGGTCGCACTGACTTTTCCGCCGTCTAACGAAGTTTTTTTCCCGTCTCCGATAACCAACGCGTCCAACTGAATCTTGGATCCTTCTTTCGAATCGATCGATGGGACCCGCAAAACCTCGTCCTTTTCGACGCTGAATTGCTTTCCGCCGGTGGTAATTACTGCAAAACTCATAATAACTCCTGTCTTTAGCGCTTTAGAGCGCCACAGAAACCATTGAGTATAGGGAAATGCTGCTTTCCAGTCAACTGCGGCAGGGCAAAAACCAGGAAAAAACGAAGTGCAATAATCCTATTGTTTGAGCACTCTCCTTGATATCTACGAATACTCTTTCGTGTGACAACATGGTTCCTCACCGTAAGTGTCCAAAACAAGCGATTTATGGGTCGGAAAAAAGTGAAAATTCGCACAAACTAAAGTCCATCCTAACCCAACTTCCCGGGCATTTTCGTCACGATTAGCCTGAGGTAAACGATTTAAGCGAAATCACTTGGCGATTCACGGATGATGTGATAATCTCGCCGACAAAGTTAAAAGTTGTAAGAATGTTTTCATAAAAGTGCGCAAACTTCCGGTTTGTGTACCAGATTGTTCAGGGAGAGTGTGGCAAAATGAAACGAATTTCAGTTGACAGCAACTTGCCAAGAGTTGCGTATTCCATCTTTGTATTTGTCCTTGTTGGGTGTGTGGGCTATGTACTAGTGGGGCCTGCGACCGGCGTTGGTGCTCAGAAGTTTGACAGTAAGATTGTTGTGAATCCTACAGAAAGGTTGGCGACCTCAACTTTTCCGACATCGACTACATTACCGCTTGCGATTCCGGACAACGTTCCGGCGGGGACATCGGCGTCAATTCCCGTTTCCGGATTGACCGATCAGGTGAGGGGTGTTGCGCTTAACGTCACTTACGATCAGCCGGCGGGCGGCGGCGGTCATACCTGGGTTGGTGACTTGAATGTCGTCCTTACTGAACCGGGTGGAAATTTCCATACGATCCATTCCCGAACAGGTTCAAGTACCGGTACAGGCGCCGGTGACAGTAGTGACGCTCAGGGGCCCTACACGTTTACGGACGGAACAGCAAACGACTGGTGGGCGACCGCAGTAAGCACCATTGGTGGAACGATTGCTCCGGGTTCTTATAGAACTCATGCAAACGGATCGGCTACACCTACGGATATGAATCCAGTATTTCAAGGTCCGGCGCTCGCAGATACGAGATCGATTTTTGAGAGAAAATCCAATAGTTCTAAAAAATCGGGTCCGATTGATCGAACGGACAATTTGGGTAACGGAACATGGACGCTCGCGGTCTCGGATAATGCAGGTGGCGACACTGGTCGAATCGCGGCTCTGAGCCTTACGATCACAACCCTCGCACCGACATCCGCTCTTGCTGACATCCGCGGTGGAGTTAGATCTTCAACGGGCGGTCCTATTGGAAACGCTTACGTTACGATTCTCAACACCGAAACAAACGATACCTATACGGTTAGGACGGGCCCGCTCGGTTTGTTCCGATTTGAAGGATTGCCGGTAGGTAACTTCTATACGATGTGGGTAGAGCACGGCCGCTATACGTTTGATCAGCCGGTTCAGCAATTCACACTCGACGGCGACGTAGGTGACGCAGTCTTCATTGCAAACTAACAATTACTAACAACTGATTTGATCAAAGACCGGCTTTGGCCGGTCTTTTTTTGTGCCGCTGTATAACGTTAGCTCTTTTGCGGAGCGCGGATCTCCAGGTCCGCAGCGGCCAAAAGGCCGCAAAGCGTCTACAAAGTACGTATCGAAAAGAAGTTTGAAGTCTTTTGGGGAGCGCGGATCTCCAGGTCCGCAGCGGCCGAAAGGCCGCAAAGCGTCTACAAAGTACGTATCGAAAGGAAGTTTGAAGTCTTTTGGGGAGCGCGGATCTCCAGGTCCGCAGCGGCCAAAAGGCCGCAAGGAGAAAATATGATGAGGCTCCAATAACGAAAAGAATTGGAGTTCCCTATGAATTCCGCAATCAAACCAATACACTTCTCAATAATTCCTTCGACGGCCGCAAGCGACCGTGGCGGACCTGGAGATCCGCGCTCCCAAAGAAAAGCGAAGTTCGCAGAGGATTCTGCAAACTTCGCTAACGCAATTGTCTCCAATTTTTATTCGTTATCGACCACTTCCGTATCGACGACATTGTCTTCTTTTTCGTCTCCGTTCTTCGAAAGCGTCCACTTACCGTCCTTTTCTTCAACTCCCAGCTGCGATAGCACATCCGGAAGGCTTAGCCCGAGAGCCTGCATTTGCTGCAGCAGGTTGAAGATCAGGTTCGGACTCGTCTGAGCGAACTTGTTCAATCCGCTTCCTCCGTCTCCGTTTCCATTCGCATTGTCGATCATGACGACCTTGTCGATTGAACCGAGCGGCTCCGCGACAGCCTGGAATACCGGTGCTGACGATTCGATGATTTCCGGAAGCTTCTCGAGTATCGTCTGCAGGCGTGCCGCATCGTTAAACTCTCTCCATGCAGCGGCTTTCTCCATGATCGCCTTCGCCTCGGCGAGACCCTGAGCCTCTATAGCCTTGGCTTCCGCCATTCCGTTCGCCTCAAGTCTTTCAGCTTCAGCCAGACCAAGTGCCCTTATCTTCTCAGCTTCGGCGCGTCCTTCGGCCTCTACGGCTGTTGCGCGGCCCTCACCCTCACGGCTCAGTTTCTGCGCTTCGGCCTCAGCTCTAGCAATCTCCGCCTGCTTAAGACCCTCGGCGGTCAAAATCTTGGATTCCTGTTCACCCTGGGCTCTAAGAACCGCAGCTTTCCTTTCTGCTTCGGCTTGTTTAACGACCGTAGCTTCAAGTTCATTTTGCTTTCGCAAAACTTCCTGCTCCTGCACAAGGATCTGCTCCTGGGTTCTGATCTTATTGATTCGAACTTCTTCTGCAATAACCTCTTGCTTCGCCTGTGCCTCAGAAAGCGGGCCGGCCTGCCGTGCGGTTGCTCTTTCCTTTTCGATTTCCGCAGCGACCTGTGCCTTCTGAATTTCCGTCTCGCGATTTGATTGAGCGATCTGAGCCTCAGTCGCGAGCCGGACCTTTTCTCCCTCCTGGAGGGCCAGCGATGCCTTGATCTTCGAGTCACGCTTTGCTTCTGCCTCACCGATTTCAGCGTCACGCTTTACCTCGGCGGTTCGACGCTTACCAAGAGCATCCAAATAGCCCTCGTCATCCGAGATTTCCTGAATTGTCAGCGCGTCCAAGCCGATTCCCATCTTGTCGAGGTCGCCCGCGGCTTCGGTCGTAAGCTTCTGGGCGAAGCTCTGACGGTCGTTGTTGATTTCTTCAACCGTCAGCGTACCGAGAATCGCACGAAGGTGACCTTCGAGAGTCTGAAAGACCAGTCTGTGGAATTCGTCCTCGCTCATACCGAGAAATCTCTCGGCGGCAGAACGAAGCGATGTGTCATCGCCTTTGATCTTTATGTTTGCGACGGCTTTTACAGAGACCGGTACACCTTCTACCGTGTAGGCCCTCGATGTTGACAGCGCAACTGTAATTACGTTCAGGTCGAGATATTCGACTTTCTCCAAAAACGGGATGACAAGCGTCGCACCGCCTCGCACGAGTCGATAGCCGACCTTGGTACCGTCTTCTAGTTTTCGGGTACGACCGGAAATTACGGCCGCCTGGTTAGGCGAGACCTTAATGTAGTTTCGGCTGATTCTCGCAATTGCCGCAATCAAAGCGATTACTAAAATCGCGATTGCCGCTAAAGCAGGGATTCCAAATTCAAGCATTGATATTTACCTCATATACACTTGCAGTTAACAAGGCCAATTGATACTGGGAAGAATGTAGTCAGCCGATCTTTTTGGGGATCTTCGATTTCTTTCATTCCGACTTCGATCGTATATCGATCAAAGAGAAAAACTATTGATTCGTCCGACTATTCTTGCCGATTACCGCTATTCAGGCAATTCATAGCCTTTCATAGAGCTTACGATCGCTCCTTCACTGGTGATCTCTTCGATGAATACCGTTTCGCCAATCTCCAGTTCTTCTCCGCTTCTGGTCCGGGCAAGTTTTTCAACCCGCTCTTCGCCGACCTTGCAGGAGATCTGTCCGACTTCACCCGGCTTTACACCAACCAAAACCTTGGCCGTTCTTCCGACGAGATCGCGATTCCCGACATTGCTTGTCGACTGCTGGCTGTAGAGGAGGTAGCCGAATGCAAAAATTAAAGCACCCAGTATAACTCCTCCTCCAATTCCGGCTCCGACGGCAATAATGGCACCGTACTTCAACTGAATCGCCAGTGCACCCAATGCGCCAAACGCTGTAAGAAATACACTTATGACGCGGGTGTCGAATATGCTGAAATGGCCTCCGCCTCCATCGGCGTCCATGTCCATATCAAGATCAAAATCCCCTCCAAACGCCTCGAACAGGTCACCCAGGAAAACTGAGATCATGAGGAACAAGAAGCCGATTCCGCAGATAACTAGAAAAAAAGCCAAGAGACTATTCATTTTCGCCTCCAAACCAAGTCAGAACAATTTGTAATAGCTTTCTCATTAAGTATTACGATGCGTTATACCGCGGGGTTCCCAAAATCGGTCGGATTCTAGCCACTAACAGACACGAAAAGACACGAAAATATACATTTAATGTGAAATTATAATACACGATCAGGCAATTCGCGTGGAAGGGATCTGATGTCTTCCCCCGGGAGTGCGGACGGCTCGTCCGCTGCGGCCGAAATGCCGCAGAACGTCTGTTTAGCGTGCATCGAAAAGAAGTGAAGGTCTCGAGGGAGCGCGGATCTCCAGGTCCGCCGCGGCCAAAAGGCCGCAAAGCGTCTACAAAGTACGTATCGAAAGGAAGTTTGAAGTCTTTTGGGGAGCGCGTACGGCTCGTCCGCCACGGCCGAAAGGCCGCAAAGCATCTACAAAGTACGTATCGAAAGGAAGTTTGAAGTCTTTTGGGGAGCGCGTACGGCTCGTCCGCCACGGCCGAAAGGCCGCAACGACACTATGAAGAGGAACCAGCAAGC
>JABDKD010000106.1 GCA_013003215.1 Pyrinomonadaceae bacterium | reverse complement strand
ACTTGGAACTTCGAACTTGAAACTTGGAACTTGGAACTTGGAACTTGAAACTTGAAACTTGGAACTTGGAACTTTGAACTTGGAACCCTGAACTCAAAACTCAGAGCCCCCCTGTAGTACACTGGGTCCATGTCAAAACAATATGAATGGGATGAAGCAGAAGGGTTTGCCGAATTCTATGAGCGGTTTTTTGTTCCGGCTCTATTTGGCGACTGGGGTCAGTTGACTGTAGAGGCAGGCAGTATTTCCCCGGGTGAGAAGGTGCTTGATGTGGCTTGTGGAACCGGTGTTGTCGCCCGGGCGGCAAGGCAGCGAACTGACAATGTCACCGGGCTCGATTTTAGCGATGACATGCTTTCAGTGGCCAGGAACAAGGACCCTTCGATCACCTGGCAGAAGGGAAGTGCCGATGCCCTGCCGTTTGAAGATAATTCTTTCGATGTGGTGTTCTGCCAGTTCGCGCTTATGTTCTTTCCGGACAAAGTTGCTGCACTGAAGGAGCTGAAGCGCGTTGGCGGAAGAGTCGTTGTGGCGGTTTGGGAACATCTCGACCGCACACCCGGCTATCGGGAATTTGTAGAGCTGCTCCGCAAGGAGTTTGGAGACGAGCCAGCAGACATTCTTACTTCTCCTTTCATCCTTGGAAACAAAGAGGAGTTGCTTCCTCTTTTTGAAGAAGCCGGCATCGAGGTTTCGATAGAAACTAAAGAGACGACGGCAAAATTTCCTTCGATGGAAGCCTGGATCACTACTGATGTGCGCGCAACTCCATTATCTGCAATGTTTAATGACGAAGCGCTTGATCAGTTAATCGAGTTTGGCAGGGAAGCGCTAGGCGAATACGAGAATGAAGACGGTACCATCAGTTTTCCGGCCCCCGCGCATATCGTGAAGTCTGTCGTCTGATTATGGACAAAACAGAACTTTGGGAATGCCCCGATTGCGGAAATAGATTTACGACCGCGAAGGTCTGGCACTCGTGCGGAAAATATGGCTTCGAACGCCATTTTGACAGAAAGGAACCGATTGTTGTCGAGTTGTTCGAAGCCTTTCGAGAAATGGTCGAGCGATGTGGTGAAGTAGTTTGTTATCCACAAAAAACACGCATTGTTTTTCAATCGCGGATTCGCTTCGCGCACTGCCAGACTCGAAAAAGCCATCTTGCTGTGGGGCTGATACTGCCGGATGAATTTCCGGACTTTGAACAGCTGACAAAGATCGAAAAATACGGTGAACAGAGCTTTGGTCACTATTTCAAGATGGCGTCGATTGATGATTTTGACCAGAGATTTGGAGAACTAGTGGAGAAGGCATTTAGTACGGGGAGTTAGGATCCGAATCATGCAAGCGCGCGAAACGTTGGACTTAATCATTGGAGCGTGGGGATCGAACTTTTTCCACGAGATCCTTAAATCGCTGTTCATCCCTAATAAAATCAAAATTCGCATCGTTGAGGGTTAGTAGAATTTGCTCCTCACGTTCCTCGTATCCTTTTTCGAGATACTTCACCGAATTCTCTTTTTCTTCTAGATTCGCGTAGATAAGTGCAATCTCAAAGTTTGGAACGAATTCAGTCTTGCTGTCTTCCTTTATCATTGCCAAATGCGCCCGCTGAAACCCTTCCCACCCATCTTTCTCAAAGATATTCTTGAGCTTTTCGATTCTTTCCTCAGGGCTACCGGAAAGCCTATCCCCAATCAAATATGAATCCACGGCTTCCGCATACATCTTTTTCGCGGCATAGACAGCGCCAAGATCGAATCTGGAAGTATTGTCGTTGGGGTACAGTTCGATCGTCTTCTTTAGCTGGACAATTGCTTCATCGTAACTTCTGTTCCAAAAAAGTCCGACTCCCAGCATTCGGTTGAAAACCAACGCAAAGGGCTCTAGTTCCAGTGCCCTTCGGAATCGTTCAAGAGCTTTCTCGTTTTCCTCTTTCGAGGCAAGTAGCTCGCCATACCAAAGATGCGCCGACGCATACTTGGGATTCAGAGCTAACGCTCTTTTGAATTCTGATTCCGCTCTTTTGAGGTCGTAGTCGAAATAAAAGACGATCTGTCCCAGTGACGCGTGGGCTTCGGCGAGATTGTCGTCCAGCTCGATCGCTTTAAGCGCTGCCGTCTTTGCCTGCGGCATGATGTCCTTGGGTCGAACAGAACTATAGAGCGGCATCAGGGCATACGTGTCAGCAAGACCGGAATATGCGAGAGCGTACTTGGGATCTTTTTCAATAGCCTCCCTAAAAAACGTAGCGGCTTTTTCAAAGTCCTTGGTATTTCTCTTGTTCCAGTGGAAACGTCCCTTTAAGTAGAGCTGTTGAGCTTCGGAGTTTGCGGTGTAGGTCTTGGCAAGATTCTGTTTGTCTGTTGAGGTGAGCGTCGAACTGAGTTTGTTTGCCACATCTCCTGCAATTTCAGTCTGGAGAGCAACAAGATTGTCCAATTTGCGAACAAATCTTTCGGTCCAAACGACGTTTTCGGATCGTGCGTCAACAAGCTCCAGATTCAAAGTAAGGTCATTTCCCCTCTGGACCACTCTTCCCATCAAAACCGCCTGTACGTTCAACTCCTTTCCCACCGATCTCGGATCAATCTGCTTGCCCTTGTATCGGAACACTGAGCTTCGTGCTTTGACCGAAAGGTTTGGGATTTTCGCAAGGCTGGATATCAGGTTCTCTGTCATTCCATCAGCAAGATACTCAATTTCTTCATTCCCACTTTCATATACAAAAGGCATCACCGCCAGGGATTCGATTTGCCCATTGGGCGGGACGATGTATTTCCACGCAAGGTAGCCGATCGCGCTCACTATCAATACAGCCGCCGCCACAGCCAACACCTTTCCTGCAACCGACTTACGAATGACGATGCTGTCAGCGCCGGCAGTTGTTGTTTGATGCTGCTTCCCAGCGGTTGTTGCACGAAAGATCTTTGTTTCTGCTTGGTCTTCTTCAGGGAGAATTGTCTTCTCTATCTCTTCAATCTGCAGGTGTCTTTTCAATCGCTCGAGTTCTTCAAGAAGCTCGGCCGAGGTCTGAAATCTTTCATTCTTGTTTTTAGAGAGTGCGCGTTCGACGATATCCGCGAGATCTCCTGGAAGATCTTCATTCAATTCACGCAACGAAACCGGTTCCTTGGTCAATACGGCTGCTATAACGTCGCTCGTGGTTTCACCATCAAATGGTCGAACCCGCGTCAGCATTTCGTACATCAATGCGCCAAAACTAAAAATGTCGGCTCGTTGATCGACCTCTTTGCCGCGGGCCTGTTCAGGCGCCATGTAATTCGCCGTGCCCATCACCATTCCCGGCATGGTTTTAGGAGACCCCGGAGACCCGGTGATGATCGTTTCATCTTCAGCGCGTCGCCCCTGCTCTGCGTCATGTCCCTTTTCGGTTAGCTTCGCCAGTCCGAAATCCAGGATCTTCACTATCCCGTCCTCCCGGATCATTACGTTTTCAGGTTTAATATCGCGATGAACGATCCCGGAATCATGCGCTTTCTTCAATGCGGAAACGATTTGAATCGCGATATCCAGCGCCTTCTCCAGCGAGACCTTTTTCCGGTGTGAATAGCTTCCAACTGCGAGCCCTTCGATATATTCGGAAGCGATGTAGGGAACCCCTTCCGTTTCATCAATCTCGTAGATCGTGAGAATGTTCGGATGATTGAGAGCGGACGCCGCTTTTGCTTCTTGCTGAAACCGCTTTAGCTTGTCCTTGTCTCTACTCCATTTTCTCGAAAGAAACTTGATCGCTACTTTTCGCTCAAGCTTTGTGTCCTGAGCAAGATACACGGTTCCCATGCCGCCCTTGCCGATTTCGGACAAGATCTTGTAATGGGAAACATTAGTGCCGGGTTCAAGTTTCATCAGTTACAAGATATTAAATAGAAATTGGTAAATAGTGAATAGTTTATTGTTGAATTAATTGTAGTATATACAGGATCAGGAGGAGATCTATATGACTTTCGAACAGTTGTCCGTCACTAAGACAGGGTCCTGCGCAGCGATTCTTGCGTGTCTGTTTATGCTTACATTCTCTGCTCAGCAGCTTCTTGCACAAGAAGCCACGAGAGATAGCAACATGAGCCCGGCTGAGGCTGAGATCAATAAGGCGAGCGGTGCCTTTTCCAGTGCCTATGTACGAGGCGACGTTGATGCTATCAGGGAACTTTACACGGAGGACGGCGTCATCCTCCCACCCGGCCGAACGATTCGAGGAAAGAAAAAGATCGGAAACTATTTCGCTCCAAGGCCCAACCGGGTAAATATAAGTCACTCGATGAAGTCTTCGGAACTAAAGATTGACGGAGATATCGCGATCGATATCGGAATGTGGCACAACAAATGGAAGATAGGTGATGCGGAGGCTCAAAGCGCAAGCGGACAATATCTTGTTGTCTGGCGCCGTGGATCGGATGGTCGCTGGAGAATTCAGTATGACATTTGGCACCGCCCTAACGAGTGAACTGTAGAATGCAAAGGGTCGGGCTCCAACACTCATTCCTAACCTTTTGATTCCCGATATTGATCAGTGGGCATTCCGTACTCTTCTAGGAAATCGAGACCCGGAATTAGTAAATGCCGACCAATTTCTCCGGATTCGTGTTAACGTCTGGATCATCAATCAATTCTACTGAAACGCGTGCCGAGTTAGCTTGATCGATTGAGCCAGTTAGTATCCATTTGTCGCATACCTAATGGAGAGAATAGTTTACAGCAGATCTCGTTCCCTTCTTCAGGGTAGCGATTTTTCGCTCAAAATCTTCAGCGATTTTCGAACATAAGGTAATATAGCCGAACAACAGCTAGGAAACGGGTATGTAGTAGAATTCTGAACTGTTTTCCCACGTATTGGGCGAAGACGGATCGGTTAATAAATTCTTCGGTCTTAAGGCTCCGGCTGCACTTGCCCCCTAACTCTCGCTTTCAAGGCGTATTTCGGATTGACTGGCAAAAAGGGCTATGGAAAAACACGACGTATTTATAAGTTACGCGCATATCGATAATCAGAACGAATGGGTTTCGGAGTTCGACCGCGTTTTTAGCACCTTTTTGAGCACATGGCTCGGTCGTAAGGCCAAGATATGGCGTGATCGTAGCATGGGCTCCGGAGACTATATCTGGGAAACCATTGAAGAGAACATATTGACCAGCAAAATAATGGTTCCGATCGTGTCCCCTTCATGGGTCAGTTCTGAATGGTGTCCCCGGGAATTGTCTACATTTATTGAGAACAGAAGAATAAAGGCCGGCAGCGATTCAGCAGTTCTCAATATCCGAAAAATGCCGGTCGAAAAAGAGCAAATTCCGGATGAGATCCGGGATGTTCTTGAAAACGTGCTCTACAAGGAGTTTTTCAAGAAAGAGGAATCCGGCAAGATCCGTGTGCTCTCTACTGATCGTGGCGAACAATTGCGCCAGGTGTTTCTGGATAATCTTGAAGATCTTGCACAGGACGTTTTTCAAAAACTGCGTTCCATTGAAAAGGCGACCGCGACCGATGAGGAGGCTGCGGCCAAACCGAGAGAAATTCAACCGTTTGATGGGAAAACGATCTATCTCGCCGAACCGACCCCGGATCTGATGGAAGAATATCTCGAAATAAAGCGCGATTTTTTAAATCGTGGTGCGACAATCCTTCCATACTCAATTCTGGAGCCGAAACCGAATTCAATATCCGATTATCAAGCTGAAGTAGAAGACCAGATGAGTCGGTCCGATCTAATTGTTCATTTTGTCGGTTCCGAAGACAGTCCGTTTTCTCAAAGTGACGATCGCTCAATTGCCCGGTTGCTTGCGGATACAGCATCCCGGGTTCAGGAGGGTTCAAAAATAAACAGGCTGATAATGATTCCAAGGAATGTGAGACCCGATTCGGAAGGCCACAGAGATTTCGTCCAAGGGCTTTCAAAACTGACCTCGAGAAATGTAGATATCCTCCAGACTCCGCTCGATTTGAAGACTGAAATGGAGCAGATTCTCTTGAAAAAGCAGGCCCCGACAGCCGGAAAAGAGAAGAAAGAGACCGATGATTCAAGTCTAAATCTTAGCAATCCATCTGTTTATTTAATTTATGACCGCGAGGATGAAGGCCTCGCGAAAAACGTAAGTTCGCAGTTGTTCAAGAAAGGATGTGAGGTGTGGACCGTGACCCCGGACAAAGATTCCGGAAAAGAGGGGTCGATCGAGGAACACAAATGGTATTTGTCGAACTGCGATGCCGCGATTGTGTGTTGGGGCAAGGCCAAGATGTTTAGGGTCAGGGCTATGATGAGCGAATTTGTGAGCATCATGGACAATGGCCGTGAGAAGGATTTCGTTGGGAAGGGTGTTTTGATAGACGGTAAATCATCCGAAAAAGACGGGTTTATGACCCACGAGAGAGTGATTCGTAATTCGGGGGAACTCGCCAGTTTTGTAGAAGGTCTCAAGAGGGGAGGGGGAAGTGAATAATCCGTATCCCGGTCTGCGTCCGTTCAAATATGAAGAGAGCTACCTATTTTTTGGTAGGGACGGGCAAAGCGAAGATCTTCTAAAGAAGCTCAATAAGAGTCACTTTGTTGGTGTTGTTGGGACATCCGGCAGCGGAAAGTCCTCGCTCGTAAGGGCCGGTCTGCTACCGCTACTGAATAGCGGTTTCATGCCGAATACCGGTAGTGATTGGCGTGTCGCCGTGTTTCGACCGGGAGACGATCCAATCCACAATCTTGCCCACGCACTCGTGCAGCCGGGTTACTCGGAAGAAGGACAATCTGATGATCCGCTAAAGGTTGGTATCGCCGAGACGATTCTCAGGCGGAGCGCCATTGGCTTGCCTGACTATGTCTCCAGTGAGGATTTTGGAGAAGATGAAAACCTGCTTGTTGTGGTCGACCAGTTTGAGGAACTATTTCGTTTCGAGCGCGAGTCCGGGCTCGATAAACCGGATGAAGAGGCGGCAGCTTTTGTGAAACTATTGTTGGAGGCTGCGAAAGACAAATCAGGAAAGAT
>JABDKD010000105.1 GCA_013003215.1 Pyrinomonadaceae bacterium | reverse complement strand
ACTTGGAACTTGGAACTTGAAACTTGGAACTTAAATCTTAAGCCCCCTCCATTTCACCAAAAGATGTCCTGATCCCGATTGCGATTCCGGGGTCTACTTTTGATGATTTGGCGGAAAATCAATGGATTAAAGAGTTTGGGGTCGGGATATCGTCTGAGTTGCCGAACTGAACCGCCGCGAAGCCCGATGTAGATTGCAGCAAATACCAGATCCGGTCTGCCGGCCTGAAGGTCGCGATGTCAGCCTTGCCGTCACCATCGTAATCTGCCGGGACGGGCTTATCGTCCGCAAGGCCGAATCGAACGATCGCAAAGGGCGAAGAACTGTTCAGTATGTACCAGATTCCGTCTGCGGGACGATAGACCGCAAAATCGGTCGTTCCGTCGCCATCGTAATCCGCGGGAACCGGAATATCGGTGGGATCACCCCAGTGCGTAACTCGGGTCATTCCGTCAGCACTCGAAAGCCACCACCAGTCTCCCGTGGAGGGACGGAAAACAGCGGTATCGGATTTTCCGTCGCCGTCAAAGTCACCGATCACGGGTTTGTCTCCCGCGGCACCAAACGCAAGTATCGAAAATCCGCCTTCGCTCCCGAGTTTGAACCAGGTGTTTTCAGAGGGTCTGAAGAGAACGAAATCTGCCTTGCCGTCACCGTCGTAATCTGAGGGCAGGGGGATGTCTCCCGCCGCTCCCCAATGAAGTGTTTTCTGTCCGCCATCAACGCTCGAAAGATACCACCAGTCTCCTGCCGAGGGCCTAAAAATCCCGATATCAGTTTTGCCGTCACCGTCATAATCCGCCGGAGCAACAACATCACCGGGATCACCAAAGGTCTGTTCCGCAACTCCGGAACCACCGCTCAGCAACTCGTACCAGCGATTCGTTGCGGGACGATATACGGAAATATCAGATCGACCATCACCGTCATAATCAAACGGAGTGCCGGCTGAAACGGTTTGATTCTCCAAACGGGCAACACGAATTGCGGATTCATCATTTACGAGATGAAACTCGCCGCCAATCACAATCTTACCGTCGAGATGCATGCCGATATCCGCAACGGTGGTGTCGGGTGCAGCAATAAAACCGGCATCAAGGGACCCGGAGGCATTCAAGCGTGCGATTCCGACCCGTAACTGGCTTTGAACAAACCCAAATTCTCCTCCAACAAGTACCTTGTCATCCGGCTGAATCGCAACGGCCTCAACGGCTCCGTCGATTGCTTGGTTGAAATCGGTATCAAGCATACCGTTATCCAAAAGACGGCCGATCCGGAAGCGGGCGCTGCCGTTCAAGGACGTGAACTCGCCACCTAAAACTATTTTTCCATCCGATTGCAGACCGAAATCCAAAACTGTGTCATTTGCGCCGCCCGGTGGATTGAAACTGGTGTCTATCGAACCGTCTGTTCCATTGAGCCTCGCGATCCGGCCCCTTATAAATGCTCCGACCTGTGTGAAATCGCCTGCGATCAGAATATTGCCGTCGGGCTGAACGATTATTTTCCTGACGTCGTCGTTTGGATCGTCTACCGGAAAACCTGTGTCGTTAGTCCCGTCCGAATTCAATCGCCGGAGTCCGAAAGATCCGCCGATCAGGATCTTTCCATCTGCCAACGGGAAGATTGAATCTACGGAACCAAAAGAAGGCGGGGTAAATGATGTATCTTCCGATCCGTCCGGGTTCATTCGTGTGACCACACTGGAAACGGCACCGCCAATCAGAACTTTTCCGTCAGCCTGGACCGCAATAGCGTTTATCGATCTGCGCAGCGGATTGTCGTTGAAAAAGGGCAAAAACGATGTATCAGTCGTTCCGTCGGAATTAAGACGCGCCAACGAATTGCGTTTCGTACCGTTTACCGCAGGAAAATCACCGCCAATCAATATTTTTCCACTATCCAACGGGTAGACTTGTCTTACTGAACCGGTGCGTGTGATCAACGGATCGAATGTTGTTATTTCGGTCCCGTCAGAGCTGAACTTTCTAACATTAACTGAGTATTCGCCGAAGTTACTGCCCACAACGATCGAATCATCCGCCAGGTTTACAAGGTCAAAAACAGTTGCATCGACAAGGAGTATATTGTTATCAGAATACCCTGTGTCGAGTGTGCCATCAGAATTAAGACGCGCCACATTCTTCCGCGAAACGCCGTTATAGTTGAGAAATCTGCCGCCGATAACGACCTTGCCGTCACTGCGCAGTTCGATATCGTAAATACCTAGTCCCAAGGATCCTCCGGCCCCGGGGTTGTTTAAGTTGAACGTTAGATCCAGCGAACTATCCGAATTGATCTGAGCAATTCTTCCGACGGTAAATCCGTTTATTGTCGAAAAAAGTCCCGCCGCCAGAATCTGCCCGTTGGGCTTGATTCTGATCGATTCCACCCGGCCGTTCGTGTTTAGAACAGTAAAACCGAGATCCGTCGTCCCGTCACTGTTAAGCCTCCATACCGAACCCGCTGTTGGGTTAAACCTTTCGTAGACTCCCAAAACCAGCTTGCCGTCAGACTGAATCTCCACGTTCTCGACGTTGTGGTTAGTCAGTGCGGTGTTAGTCGAAAACCCCTGGTCGACAGCACCATTTGAATCAAGCCTCGCGACGTTTCGTATTCCGCCCGGACCCGCGAAATATCCGGAGATGACGATCTTGTTATCGGCCTGAAGCTCTATATCCTTAATCTCGCCTTCTGAAATCACCAGGTTCGTAAACGAGTTGTCGCGAGATCCGTCCGGATTAATGCGTTTTAGCCCGGGTTCGGGTGTTCCGTCAGATGCGTAGAAATAACCGGAAACAAGGATCTTGCTGTCGGGCTGGACGGTAATCGCCTCGATCCAGGCACCGAATCCCAGCGAGTCAAAAAGATTCAAAACTACAAAACTTTGGTCGATAGAACCGTCGGGGTTCAACCTGACCAGGCCGGCAGAGGCCAGATTATCCGCTTCGGTGAAATAGCCTCCCACAAGCGTCTTGCCGTCTGCCTGTTTGGCGACCGCGTGTATTCTGCCGTTCTCCAGGCCATTTACCGTCGCAGCGAAAGTCGGATCCAGTTCTCCGGCACCCGACGCTAAACCGCACAGAATGCAAACAAAAAGCAACAGTGAAACAAACGGAGCGAATAAGCTTCCTGATTTTGTTGATGAGGTCTTCATACTACTTCCGAACAAATGACGGCTTTGAAGGGGCCGTATCATCTAAGCGAAAAGTGTTTTGGAGAATGGCTATTCTAACAGATCAAAACATGAGTAGTCACAGTAAATTGTATGTGGCAAGCCCCGTTGTTTCAATGTTTTGAGAATGTATAATCCTACTAGTCTTTTGGTCCATGGATTCGTATTAACAAGATAAAGTCGGTTCCAAACATTTTATGTCGATATTGATTGCCGAAGATAATGTTGCTCAACGCCGTTATGCCGCAGAGCTGTTGGAGAGAGAATTTCCGGATCACACCCCGGTAATTGAAGTGTCCGACGGGGACGAGGCAATCGAATCTACACTCAAGGAGCGCCCGGAGTTGTGTATTTTCGATATTCAGATGCCCAATCTTTCGGGGGTGAAGGCGGCACGCAAAATCTGGCGCGATTTCCCGAGCGCGCGCATTATTTTTTGGACGCAGTTTCCGCACGAAATCTACATCAACGAGATCCGAAAGATTATCCGTTCGCTGGAACCTCAGCCCGCCTACGGATTTATTCACAAGAACAACCCCGAGACCCGTTTCCTCAGATTTGTCGCCACCGTATTGGAAGACGGCGCTGACATGATCGATCCGGCCTTCAAGGATTCCTTCAAGCGTCCATTGCTTACTGAGTTTGAGGCAGAGGCTCTCCGTTATCTGGCACTGGGTTTATCAAACTGGGCAATCGCCAGAAAATGTTCCTTGTCGCAGCGGGGAGTAGAAAGCCGTCTCGCAAACCTGTATGACAAGCTCTTTCCGCACCACTCCGAGGGAACCGAGAATGAGACCTATGACAAGCTTGCATACAACGTGAGGACACGTGCCTTTGCCGAATCCCTTCGTCGCGGACTGATCAATAGTGACGAACTAGAGAAGGCGGGGAAGGAACTGGACAAATGGCTCGAACGCGACCGGAAGAAGTTTTTGTCTGAAAAATAGCCATTCGAATGTCAATGATAGAGACATTGAAACACTCGCGAGCGCTCAGACACGCATTCATTTTCGTGATGGCGATCGTTTTTGTTTTCGCGTTCTCAAATCCCAACCCGACTGCCCAAACATCACCGGGCGATGAGACTCCTGAAGAAACACTTTCCCGTTCATCCAGAAACCTCCACCAGTGGGGCACGATTAGTTCTTTTCACGGACTTCCATCAGAAAGAGTAAGGGCGATCACCCAGACGGCTGAAGGATTTATCTGGTTTGCTACAGACAACGGACTTGCCAAGTTCGACGGCCGTAGAGTCCGAACAGATCTTTATTCAAACCTTGCTTCCGTCCCGATCCGTGCGCTCGAGGTCGCGGATGACAACACGCTTTGGATCGGAAGTCAAAAAGGTGCCTACTTCGTCAGGGACGGGAGTTTCAACCTGATTGAAACGACCGAAGGCAGCACAATCACGTCCATTTTTATTGATAAGGACGCGGTGTTTTTGACGAGTGACACGGGAATTGTATATCGCTGCTCTGAAAGCGAAGGGGCCTTTACCACGACGGTGCTGATGCGGGACGAGGTTCCTCTCCAGGCGATTTCACGTATCGGACCCGATCTGATCCTTGGCTCTCAAAACAGCGGCCTGTTGTCGATTGAGGATGGAAGCAGCAAGCGCATCATCACTCGTCCATCACCGTTTTTTATCAATGTACTGAAACGGGATTTAAGCGAAAAGTTGTGGGTGGGCGCCCGTTCGAGTTTTGGCAACAGCGGGTTGTTTGTAATCGATAAACTGCCGGGACTCAGGCTTTTGGGTGAAAACCTGGGGACGGTCAACTCGATCGCGTTTGACCCCAACGGTAACGCGTGGATAGGCACCGACGAACGCGGCATCTTCTATTTCGAGGGCGAAGAACTACGGAAACGCTACACATTCTCAAATACTTCCGGCTCCCTTCGGTCAAACCAGATCCTAGCGGTCTTTGTGGACCGGGAGGGAGTCATATGGATCGGAACTGATGAAGGGGTAAACCGCTTTGATCCGTACAGCCCGAGAAACGAAAGGGTTTCGGATAATACCCAGAGTAACTTCGTGCGTGTCGTCGAAACAGTTGAGGATGGGGTACAACTCGCCGGAACCAATCGCGGCCTTTATATTTCAAAAGGGGAAGGACTCGGATGGCAGAATGTCGTTGAGGCAAAAACGATTTATGCGATTCGAAACAACGGGAAAGAGAAATGGTTGTTTGGAACACCATTGGGGCTCTTCGAATACAACGCGAAAACAGGTTCGACTGAGGAGGTCTTGGAGGACGGCGACATAAGGGCGATTTCAAAATTTCGTGGCAGTACCTATGTCGCCGATTTTGGCAGGGGACTGCTTCGCGTCGAAGCGGACGGCGCAAGTGTGCTCCTGAGAAAAAAGGTAGTAAGTCTGCACGCGGACGAGAATCGTACGCTTTGGATCGGAACGACCGAGGGAGAGTTGTTTTCGTATGACGGAAATAAGATGTCGGATCCGATTCCCATGGCGGAAGACAAAAAGGCCGCTATCTGGTCAATCGCCGGTAACGCTGAAGACGGAATTTGGCTATCGACAAACAAGGGCCTGTTCCTAAGAAAGGAAGGCACCATCCAGGCGTTGCTGCAGGAGCTCAATGTCCGCGAAACGGTGATGATCAAGGATGCCGAAGGCAATATGTCCATTTGGTGTGCAGCTGAAGAGGGATTGTTCGCGCTCAAATTTGACGAAAACTATGGGTGGATCTCATCGAGTTCCGATATTGAACAGGGCTTCGCCTCACAGAACATGTTTTCTCTGGCCGCCCCAAGCGATTCTTCGATCCTGATCGGGACAAACAGGGGAATCGTCAGAAAGGCGATAACGAGAATTCCGCCATACATAACCGCTGACAGGGTACTCAGTCAGCGTCTCCATCAGCCGTCGGAATTGGCCACTGGGATAATTCTAGAATACCCGCAAAATACTCTATCTGTTGAGGTTACGGCTCTCAGTAGCAGGACGTTTCCGGAAGAATTCCAATACTCCTTTCTATTGTTTGATTCGAATGACGAGATTGTAACAAAACGGTTTACCGACAGGGAAGAGTTCCTAATGGAGAATCTCGACCCGGGCGAATACCGCGTAGAGATCAGGGCATTTGATCGCAATCTGACGAATTCCGAGCCCTTGATTTTTACTCTGTTGGTCGAGGATGCGCCCTTTCCACTGATCGCAACCGTTCTCGGCATTCTCCTGCTGATAGCTGTCGCGGCATTGATCTGGGCGACGATTTCACAGCGGCAGATCTTTAGGACAAGTAGAGAACTTGCAAACGCCAACACTCAATTGAATACCGCCAGGCTCGATCTCGCCAACGAGGCTGAACGCGAACGCCATCGTATTGCCCGTGATCTTCATGACCAGACACTTGCGGATCTTCGTCATTTGCTCCTGATCGCGGATGAAGTTCCTACCGAGCGGACCGGCGAATTTAGAACTCAGATCGAAGGCGTTTCTGAGGAAATACGAAGAATATGTGAAGACTTGAGTCCTTCGGTTTTGGAGAACATTGGTTTTACAGCGGCTCTGGAATGGGAACTGAGTAATGCGGTAGAACAGGTTTCGGATGTCAGCAATATCGAAACGGAGTTTGAAGCTGCGGACAATCTTGATGAGAGCCTCAAGCTAAACCGTGCGGAACAGATCCAGATCTACCGGATCGCCCAGGAGATCTTAAACAACATGGTCCGACATTCGAGTCCTCACAAGATCACCTTGCGGGTGGGATTGACCGACGAAGGCGTGCTGGAGCTTGAGATTGCCGACGATGGGATCGGGTTTGACCCGGAGAAAGTTACCCGTAAGAAGGGCAGGGGGCTTACAAACATTAAGGCCCGCGCGCAGTTGATCAAGGCGGAGATAGAGTGGCAGAGGCCTGAAACGGGCGGGACGGTCTTCTCGCTACGGAAGTAAGGCTTTAGTTCCAAGTTCAGAGATCAGAGTTCAGAGATCAGAGATCGGAGATCGGAGTTCAGAGATCGGAGTTCAGAGATCAGAGATGAGTACCTAGAGTACAGGGAGCGGTAGCGACCTGCAGGGCGTTCTGAATTTGTTGCGTTGGGCGCTGGGTAGTCCGAGTGAGAGATGCTGACGCGAACCAATGAGTTAAATACATAGGGTCATAGAACCATGGGGAGCCCAGGTTCACCTAAATCTGCAGCTAATGATCCTATGTTCCTATGTGGTTACGAGTTCCCGGGAATCAGGGCCTACGCGTTCGATCGTCGCTGACGCGACGGAAAAGGTCTAATCGATAACGATACCGGGGGCTGCACGCTGCGCGCTGACCCCCGGCTAAATTCTTCCGGTCCCTACGGGACGGTATCGGAATTCCGCTGATATCAGCAGTACCGTCGGCGTGAGCCGATGGCTGTCCTTTCCGCTTGCGCTAGCGAGCGGCACCTGTTTCAAACGTCGCTGACACGAAGGGAAAATGTGGTTTTGTTTCCTTACGCCCCTTCAGGGCTAAGATTTTGGTTGGGTGGTGGCCCAGATGCTGCGGCCTGACGGCCTTACAACTGGCTATGTTACTGCCGCGCTTTCAGCGCTAATAAGGAATTCCGGATTCTCTGAACTCAAAACTCAGCACTCAGACCTCAGCACTCCATGAGG
>JABDKD010000061.1 GCA_013003215.1 Pyrinomonadaceae bacterium | reverse complement strand
CCGTTACGGTGTTCGTCTCGGGCTTCGATTCGGGGATGGCGGCGGGAGTCGTAAGTGAAAGCACGCGGTCGCTCTTAAACCGCGGCGGAATGGCATCGATGGCCACGACCCTCCTTTTTATAATCTCAGCGTTTCTAATGGCTGCCTCGATGGAGGTTTCGGGTGCTACCAAATCATTACTAGATGCGCTCTTAAAGCGCGTGAGATCAACATTTACGCTGATAGCGGCAACGATGGCTTCCGGTGCGACATTGATCTCAATGACCAGTCACGGAGGCGTGACCGCGCTCATCGTCGGGGGCCTTTTTCGCAAGCCGTTCCGTAATAGAAACCTGGCACCCGAGAACTTATCACGCTCGATAGAGGATTCTGTAACCATAGTAGAACCGCTTCTTCCATGGACGGTTTCCGCAGTGTTTATGGCCACGACTCTTGGTGTCCCTACCCTCCACTACGCGCCCTGGGCGGTGTTTTGTTTTCTCGGTCCATTATTCTCATTGGCTTATGCCGCCACATTCGACCGAACCGGGTTTGGCCTTCGAAAGTCACCGAATCAATAGGTACACGTAGATCGCCGCATCGATCCAACCATTTTAGGGATGCTGACCTGGACCGAATTACAGTGCTAAAAACATTAGGACCACTTATTAGAATTGTTAATTAGAATCAGCGATTGGAATTAGTCCACATTGTATATTCACAATAAAATACAGGCAGACAAAGGAGTTATGTGTTCGGGAATTTTGTTAAGGAGAGACTATGCGAAAACCAATCGGGCTTGTTCTGGTGATAATGATGGCGGTTGTGTTGGGTTGTGAAATGCCTTTTGAGATTAGACAAAAGGAATCAGCGACACCGGCGTCGGCTCCGTCGGAGCCTGCGGACCCGTCAAAGGATGATTCAGCAACGGTGGAAGATGATAGCGATGCCGAAAAGAAGGAGTTGGAAGAGCGCATCGCAGAACTTGAAAAGAAGATTGAGCAAAAACCCGCGCCGCCTCCGCCTCCGAAACCAAAAGTTAAGAAGAAATCCCTGCCTTCCGGCTATAGAACGGTACATTCACCGGGTGACGGCTGGCTGGCACTAAGAAGCAATCCGAACTCAGGTTCCCGACTCATTGTGAAAATTCCTCACGGGTCTGAAGTTTACGTCAGCCGATGTGGGCCAAGAGTTGTTTCGGGTCGCCTCAAGGGACGTTGGTGCAAGGTCGAATACGGCAATCTGAGCGGATGGTCATTTGACTATTACTTGCGAAGGTAAACCAGTGATTTCGTGACTAGTTAGAAATATCCGAGTGGAGCAAACATGAAGAATTCAATTGGTATGGCCGGACTGTCGTTGCTTGTTTCTACTTTGGCTGTTTTGGGCTGTGTCTTACCAACACAGGTAAGTGAAAAACAACCTGCCCCGGTCTCAACGCAGGAACCGGAAGCAAGAAGTCCGGAAAAAGACGAAAATGAACAATTGCGGGAGAAGGTCGCTGAGCTGGAAAAGAAGCAGCTCGAGAAGAAGATCTCGGAATTGGAGGCTAAGATCGAAGACGGCAAGGCGCCAGGCGGAAGCACCGGGGTAACAACGCCAGAAAAGAAGGTGGCAAAGGGGTTCGGACGGGTAAACTCACCAAACGATGGCTTTCTGGCACTTCGTTCCAAACCAAGCGCCAATCAAGGCATACGAATCACTACGATTCCGCACGGCAAGACCTTACGGGTCTATAGTTGTGGGCCAAGAACCAGTGTAAACGGCCGTTCCGGCCGTTGGTGCCAGGTACTTTGGCGAAACGATGTCGGCTGGGTTTTCGATGCATATTTAATTCGATAAATGGCCATTTACGATTAGACGCCTCAATAACAACGGTTTTCTTGACTCGCGTACTCTCGGATAACATAATCGAGAATCCGAATTAATCCACCCTTTTCAGAATTGAGGAAATGTTATGAGTTTTTCGCGACGTGATTTTTTAAAAACCACGGGACTGGCGCTCGGGGCCACAGTACTGCCGAGCTGGGTGTACTCCGCCGATATTTCGGGAGCTCCGTTGCCAGTACCCGACAAGCATGCCTTGGCGGATACCGCTTTGAAACTTGCAAAACAGCTGGGTGCGGAATACTGCGATATTAGAATCAACAAGTATCGCGTCGAGTCGATTTCAAGTCGGGAACGACAAATTCAGAATATCGTCAGCGGGCAAAATGCGGGCTTCGGCATCCGCATCCTCTACAAGGGAACGTGGGGATTCGCTGCATCGCCGTTTATGAACACCAAGGAAGTCAAAAGGGTTACCCGTGAGGCATTTGATATTGCCAACGCCAACTCTCAGTTTCAGACGCGCCCGGTCCGGCTCACCAAAGAAAAAGCAGTAACCGGCAAGTGGAAGAGCGACTTCAAGAAAGACCCTTTCGACGTTCCGATCAATGAAAAAACGGATTTCCTTCTGAGCCTGAATGAGGCTGCTCTCGCGACAAAAGGTGTCAGCTTTGTGAATTCCCGAATGGCTTGGGTCAACGAACAGAAATTTCTTGCGAACTCTGATGGTTCACGGGTCGAACAGTACTTGATCCGCGGCGTACCGAGTTTTAGCGTGACTGCCGTTGACCGTGCGAAAGGAGACTTCGCCTCCAGGAATTCTCTGGCTCAGGGGCTTTCGAAGGGCTGGGAATACACGACTGACTATGATTGGTTGGGAGAAGCCAAGGCAGCAGGAAATGAGGCTGTGATGAAGCTATCTGCAAAGCCGGTCAAACCCGGCAAATATGATCTGATCCTTCATCCTTCCCATCTCTTCCTTACGATTCATGAGTCCGTTGGCCACTCCACTGAGCTCGATCGAGCTCTCCTTTGGGAAGCGAACTACGCCGGCACGAGTTTTCTGACGCCGGAAAAAACCGGGAAGCTGAAATTCGGATCCGAGATAGTCAACTTTTTTGCGGACAAAACGCAAAAGAACGGTTTGGCGACGGTCGGTTGGGACGATGAGGGGGTACCCGGCCAGGAGTGGGACATTGTAAAAAACGGCAAGTTTGTCGGCTGGCAGACAACACGTTCTCTAGCTCATTTAATAGGCGAAGAGAAATCGCGTGGATGTTTGTACGGCGATTCGTGGAGTAGCGTGTCGTTTCCAAGGATGCCGAATCTGAGCCTCAAGCCTTCCAAGAAAGACATTTCAACCGATGCCCTTATATCGGACGTTAAGAACGGCATCATGATCCATGGTCGCGGAAGTTATTCGATCGATCAGCAACGCTACAATTTCCAGTTTGGTGGCCAGACGTTTTGGGAGATCAAAAACGGCAAGGTCACGGGGATGCTCAAAGACGTTGCGTATCAATCCCGGACGACGGATTTCTGGGGAGCCTGCGACGGACTCGGAGGAAAGTCAACATATGAACTCCCGGGCACTTTTCGTGATGGAAAAGGGCAGCCCGGACAGTCGAACGCGGTTTCCCACGGATGTCCCACTGCGAGATTTAGAAATATCAATGTTTTGAACACATCTTCAAAGAAGGCATAAGAACGGAGTAAACACGATGCTTTTGACAAAATCAGACGCCAAAAAAATCACGGGCCGCATACTTTCATATGTGAAAGCGGACGATGCGAGCGTTTCCGTTCGTAGCAACAAATCAACAAATCTTCGTTTCGCAAACGATGCCTTTTTGACCAGTGGAAGCACTGTCGAGATCGGCGCAAACATCACGGTCTGGAAAGACGGGAAGGCCGGTTCGGCCTCGACGAGTGATTTCGAGGATTCGAGCCTCAAGGCAATGGTCGAGCAGGCGGAGAAAGTCGCCGCCCTTGCACCGGTCGACAAACAATACCTTCCGACACTCGGGATGCAGAAATATAAAGCTGTTGACGGGTATGTCGAAGATACCTCAAATATCGCCCTCAAAGACCGCGCTCAGAGAGCTGCGAGGATCATCGAGGCCGGAAAAAAGGAGGGTGTTATTACGGCGGGGTTTCATCAGGCCGGAGCTGATGCGAGCGGTTACGCAACCAAGAACGGAAACTTTGGCTACGAAAAGGACACATTTGCCAGTCTTTCAGTTACCGCGAGAGCTAAAGACGGAAGCAGCTCCGGATACTTTCAACGCGGCCATCACGACATAAAAAGCCTCGATACGGACCGCATCGCCCGGGAGTCGATTCAAAAGGCCGCAAATGGCAAGGGCGCGAAGATCATAGAGCCCGGTGTCTATCCTGTGATTTTGGAGCCCCAGGCGGTTGGAGATCTCTACGGCAGGCTTAGATTCCAATTTAATGCGCGGCTGGCGGAAGAAGGCCGGAGTCCTTTTTCGGGTTCGAAAGGAGCAACGAAGATCGGTGAGCAGATCTTTGACGAAAAGCTAAGTGTCATGAGTGACCCGTGGCACCCGGAAGTGCCCGGTTCGCAGAGTGCTCAAGCCGGAATTCCTGCCGAGAAGATTTCAATGGTCAAGAACGGCGTACTCGAGAATCTGATCTATTCAAGATTTTGGGCACACAAGAGAAAGGTCGAACCCACCGCCGGTCCAGTCAACCTGATAATGACCGGAAGCGGAAGGGCCATGTCAGTAGAGGAAATGATAAAAGGCTCCAAAAAGGCTCTTTTGATCGGCAGATTCTGGTACATACGTACTACGGACGCACGGACCGCGAGCGTGACGGGGCTGACGCGCGATGGTGTGTGGATGGTCGAAGACGGTAAGATCGCCTATCCGGTTACAAACCTTCGTTTTAACCAGTCGCTCATACAGGCAATCGGAAAAGGTACTGTCGAAGCGGTCGGAAAGCCAGAGAGGATCGGTTCCTCGACCCTTTTGCCGGCACTGAAGTTGAGCGGATTCAACTTTACCTCGATTTCAGAGGCGGTCTGATTAGTTAGAAGGCATCGATACGGAAGGAGAAAGATTATGAAATTAGTTAGTCGTATTACGTTTTGTTTGCTGGTGATGATGATTTCGGGAGTGTCGTTTTCTTACGGACAGTCCAGCGGCGTAAAACCCAGCCAGTACGCTGAGATCCACCAGACGGTTGGAACGGCAAACATCAGAATTACCTATCACCGTCCTAATCAAAAAGGAAGAAAGCTTTGGGGCAGCGCAGAGGAGGAAGCGTTGGTTCCCAACGGAAAGGTGTGGAGATCCGGGGCAAACAACGCCACGGTATTTGAAATCACCGAAGACGCGACCATTAACGGCAAACCGCTTCCCGCCGGGAAATATAGTTTCTATACCATTCCCGATACAAAGGAATGGACCCTTATCTTCAATAAGACGTGGGATCAGTGGGGCACCCAGTACAACCGAAAGACCGACGCTTTGCGAGTGATGACAATGCCCTCGATGTCTGAGGAATCAAAAGAGTCTCTCGCCTACCACATTGAAAACGTGAAATCTAATTCGGCTGAAGTGATTCTGGCCTGGGGCAAGGCGCGAATTCCGTTTACCGTACAATTCGGCGGCGAATAGGTTCGATTTGATTGCATCATTAGACCGGTACCGGATTCGGTGCCGGTTTTTCTATGCCATCGCGGGTTCCGCCTTCACGCAGGCATCGATCCACATATCCACGTTCTGCCGGAGTCCTGCTCTCTGGAAGTAATCCAGATCCATCAGTTCACTGAGACGGTAGTCCTCATCGAATTCGGGAACGTGAACAAGGCCGTCTGCCGCATGAACCGCGGTTACCGCATTAAACCCTTTGTGTCCCGCTTTCGAAGGCGTGTGGTGAAATGCAACTGCCTCAACAACCCTGTTCGGAATCCCCCAAAGATTCAGAAGATATGCCCCGATCTCATAATGTGTGGCTCCAAATTTTTCCCTCTCGGCATTTAGTCGGAGCAGCGTCTCAAATTCACCGAAGTCCCTGGTTTCAGAATAAGCCCGGGGGGCGTTCGCAGCCATAACAACCTCGCCAATGTCATGCAGCAGTCCCGCAGTAAATGCGTCTTCCGCGACCGTCGGCCGCTCAATGCTCGCGATGTCTCTTGCCATTCTTGCGACTTTGGTACTGTGGTTCCATATCTCGCTTATATATCCGGTGTTAACCTGTTTGCCGAATTGAGCAAAAACTCCGACCGCCAGGGCAAGCGAAGTGATCGTATCAAGACCCAGGAATCGCACCGCCTCAACGGGACTGGAAACGCTCTTTCGGAACCCGAAGAAGGCGGAGTTCGCAATCTGTAGAATCTTTGCGGTCATTCCGATGTCGCTTCCTACTATCTGAGCTACCCGCTTTATGGAAGGATCTACCTTGTTCACTTCTTCCATTAGGTCACAGTAGACAACCGGAAGGCTCGGAACGTTCTTCAGATGCGTAACGGCGCCCCGGAGTCGGTCATTCTCAAGAATCGTGTCGAGGGCCGTCGCATTTTCAACTGCATTTATCAGCACTTCCGAATCGAGTGGTTTTGTCAGGTATTGATGCGCATCGCCAACTGATTCCATCACCTTCTTTGTGTCCCCGAAACTCGAAAGCAGGATCCTGATCGTTCTCGGAAACGACTCCCGCACTGCCGCGATAAGCTGTGCACCGTCAGTTCCCTTCATTCCCATGTCTGCAACGATCACATCAGCCGGCGCTGCCGACATAACGGACATAGCCATGGACGCCGAATTGGCGGTGTGGAGTCTCCAATAGGGACGATACCCTTTTAATTCCTGCTTTACACGATCGAGAACTGCCGGATCGCTGTCGACATACAAAATGCTGACCATTCGAAGTTTCCCTTGGTTAGAATTGAAGTTACGGGTAGGGCCCGGTGCGCGAAAGACCTATCCATATATTCCTATCGGCAAAACGCACGGACCTCATTAGCCCGGATGAGCCTTTAAATTGACAAACATATGAAACTCATAGATAATCCTTAATGAAATCGAATTTCATTACCACATTCGTTATGCATACAGAAAAAAAGATTAATGAGGGTTTGACCAAAAGTCAGCGTGTCGAAGTCGACATTGAGTCGGACCGGGCTGTAATCCGACTTCTTTCTTTTGTAGATGGTTTAGGCTGGTGCAGCCAGAAGACTATCAGGCTGGATCTCGAACAACTGAACGATTTAGACAATCAGATCAAAGACGCGAAATCTGTTTTGGAACGGAACAAACAATCGGTGCTCGAGATTGGTAAAAACGTTATCGCCTTTCCGGCGGTATGAACACACACAAAGCTAAATGCACACAAAAAGACCGGGGACCCAAAAGGTTCCCGGTCCTTTTTCTTTGGTCCAATTCTAAACTGCTTCTTTCAAAACAATTTGCTCATTGTTAACGCTCGCAGTCCTCTGCGATGTGAGTTTCTCCAACTCCTCAATATGGAGTTGCTCAGCAGCAATCTGTTCTTCGAGCCAAAACTTTGTGGCCAAATCCTCTTCACCACAGGATTTCCAGGCTTCCACGTAGGCAGCAAAGGCATCCCTTTCAAGCCGCAGGGCCTGCACAAGCATCTCCTTGAGCTCAACCGTTTGCCTGATCATCGCCGGCTCGACGGTTGGAAGACCGCCCAGTGCGACAATCTTATCGCCCAAAAAGAGAGCGTGCTCACGAGCTTCATCTGCCTGCTCGCGAAAGAAACCGCGATAAACTTCCCGTTCAGTACCGGTAACCAGGAAACTATGTTGCGAGTACTGGATCATACCCGTTAATTCAAGACTCAATGCGCTGTTTAGATGCCCAATAAGGTTCGTTTCTGACACTATTTTCACTCCACTTTATTCGTTTTAATTCTAAGATTAGATTACTAAAACCCAACCATGAGGTCAATTAAGTTCTTTATTTTCAGCATGTTAGAATTGAAATTCATTTTCATGAAGCAAGCATTGATCTTGTAAAGGGTTGAGCCGGCACGACATACGAAAAAGCCGCGACTGCTGCCGCGGCTTCGAATCAGAAATATAAATGTTCCAGCTAGGTAATCACTCCGCCGTCAACGATCACAACTTCCCCGTTCATGTAGGAATTCCGGTCACTTGCCATGAACGCAGCAAACTCCGCGAGTTCGTGAGGCTCGCCCAGTCGGCCTCTGGACACCCATCCCTCATGGGCCGAGAGAAGCTTTTCAGGAAGCGTGTTGCCCAAGTCCGTATCAAATATCCCGGCTGCTATCGCATTCACCGAAACCCCGAACTGAGCGGCCTCCCTCGATAGGCACTTCGTAAACCCGATCATCGCTGCTTTAGAGGTGGCGTAATGAACCGACGTAGGAAGCGAACTCATCGCCCCGATCGAAGTAATGTTCAGAATCGCTCCCTTCCTCGCCCTTACCATGTTCTTGTAAAACGGCTTGGTTACCGCGAAAAGACTGTTCACGTTTGTATCGATTACCCAATCCCAGCTCTTTTCGGTTGTCGTTACAAAGTTATCTGCCTTATTTACCGCAGCATTGTTAACAAGTACATCGATGAAGCCCCAGGCCTCTTTCAGTTCCCGAACGACGGCCTTCATGCCCGCCCGATCCGTTACGGACGTCTTGAATGTCTCACACTTCCGCCCGAAGCCCTCGACCTTTGATTTGACTACGTCGGCAAGGTCATCCCTTGAATTGTAGTTAAACGCAACATCCGCACCTTCACGAGCAAATACTTCGCAAATCGCCGCGCCAATCCCTCGGGTACCACCGGTTACAAAGGCCTTTTTTCCTTCCAATAATCCGCTCAATTCTGCTTCCTCTCCGAAGACCAAGTTTGATCGAAACAAATCCGAACTGAAAGGGTAAATAAACTGCCGTCAATAAACAAGTTGAGAATCGGTCTGAACTTCGCAAAACGCTTGAAATTCAGACCCTTAGAAGACTGCTTTCGACCTTTCAGTGGCTAAGCCTCGTCGTGGGCGGGTAGAAGGGCCGTTATCTCATTGATAATATTTCTTGTAGAGTTTGGAACCGCGAGGTGTCGTGTGGCTTCTTTTAGTTCACTATAGCGCTGCTTGTCGCTGACAAGAGTCTTGATTGTTGGGACGATATCGGACGCTCGATTCAACAGGATGCCGGCTTTTCGGTTGTTCAGAAGGTTTGCAGTTCCCTGCTCCTGAGGCATCGGAGGAGTCGTAACATCAGCAATTATCGGGAGATGGCATGACAAAGCCTCGAAGGTAGTCAAACCTCCCAACTTCGAAATCATGACGTTTGCGGACTGCATGATCTTCTCAACGTCATCAGAATAACCTATCACCCGAACCGGAAACTTAGCTCCCTTTGCAATTTCTTCCGCTTCTTTCCGAAGTTCTTCATTTTTGCCGGCCAGAAAGATTGCCTGAACATCCAGCTCACCCTCAACCAATTCTTTGAATATCTTCGGAATGTTGCCGCCACCGGTGTATCCGGCATTCACAAACACCGTAAACTTATCCTGCTCAAGGCCAAATGCCCTTCTTGCATCTTTCGCGTCGTTTTCATCGACAGGACTAAACTTCGGATTGACCGGCATTCCGGAAATCTTGATCTTTTCCGCCGAAATCCCGTAATCGATCAGCTGCTGTTTCGCCTCTTCATTTGCCACAAGATAAAGCGACACCTCATCGCAGGCCCATCCTTTCCAGAACCCATAACAAGGATCAGTAACAACAGTTACGAGCGGAATCCGGCCCAACAGATTCAATTCCCTAAGTATTCGGGCAAAAACATGCTGCGTCATCGGATGAACGCTGACGATTATGTTTGGAAACCATTTCTCAAAATGGTCCTTACAAAAATCAATACTCTTGTTTAGGAAAAACGGACGAGTTTCCGGCTGGAACCTGTTGATAAACCAGAAGTAATACTTCATCCAGTGCTGACGGTGAGTGAGTATCCAGTTGTAGAGTCCAACCATCCTTCGTGACACACCACTGGATTCCTCGACAGCCCTTATGATTCGAACCGCAATCGAT
>JABDKD010000051.1 GCA_013003215.1 Pyrinomonadaceae bacterium | reverse complement strand
AAAGTTTGTCTCATTCGGCTTGATTCATTTATCTTGCCGTCAATGGTCAATGGTCAATGGTCAATGGTCAATGGTCAATGGTCAATGTTAAATGATTTCCTATCCCGACAAAGTGATCGAGCTCGCGAAAGCCGTGCGGGCCAGAGGAGGGCGTGCATTGCTCGTCGGCGGCTGTGTACGCGACGAGTTGATGGGCCTCCAACCGAAGGACTGGGATTTTGAGGTCTATGGAATCGATCCCGATTCCCTGAAAGAGATCCTTGAACCATTGGGCTCGGTAAACGCTGTAGGTGAGGTGTTTACGGTCTACAAGCTGGACCGCGATATCGATGTGGCGATCCCCAGGCGGGAAAAAAAGGTTTCGAAGGGCCACAGAGGCTTTGAGGTCGAAGGGGATCCTTCAATGTCATATGAGGAGGCCTCCAGGCGTAGAGATTTCACCGTGAATTCGATCCTGAAGGACGTTCTGACCGGCGAGGTCATCGATTGCTACGACGGGCGAGAAGATATTAAAGCTGAAGTACTGCGGATGGTATCCAAGGATACGTTTGCTGAAGACAGCCTTCGCGTTCTTCGTGCGGCACAGTTTGCAGCTAGGCTCGGGTTTGACATCGAGGCTGAAACGGTTTCGATCTGCAGGGAAATCGATGTTACCGATTTGCCGTCCGAACGCATCTGGGGGGAACTCGAAAAGCTTCTTCTAAAAGCCGAAAAGCCCTCGAAAGGACTCAAATGGATCTACGATTTCGGCGTTGCCGAACAGATATTTCCGGAGATGGAGGCCCTCGTAGGAGTTGAACAGGAAGAAGAATGGCATCCCGAAGGCGATGTGGACGTGCACACGTTGCTTGTTGTCGATGAAGCCCGGAAGTTGATAGATGATCTGGACTACCCGCGACAAGTTGCCGTGATGCTCGGGGCTCTGTGTCACGATTTCGGAAAGCCCGCGACGACCGAGTTCATTGATGGCCGGATTCGGTCGCTTGCTCATGACGAGGCGGGGATCGAGCCGACGCATTCCTTTCTGGACAGGTTGAATATTCATACGCTGGACGGCTTTGATGTCAGAAAACAGGTCGTCGCGCTTGTACGGGATCATCTGAAGCCGGGTATGTTCTACAAGGTCAGGGATGAGATCGGCGACGGTGCGTTCAGACGTCTCGCTAGAAAGGTGGAACCGGATCTGCTTTACCGTGTAGCAAGGGCAGACAGCCTGGGCCGCAACGCCCCGTGGATTCCAAAAGAGAAATGGTTTGACGCTGTGCCGCAGGAATGGTTCCTCAGCCGTGTGAAGGAACTTGAAGTCGAAAAGAGACCGCCGGAGCCGATTCTGAAAGGCAGGCATCTGATTTCAATGGGCCTTGAACCTTCAAAGCAATTTGGTTCGATTCTGAACAGCGTCTATGAACGTCAGCTTGACGGAGAGGTGACGACCCTAGATCAGGGAATTGCAGCAGCGAAGTTGCTCTTGAAGGAGTAAGAGAAAGATTGAAACTTGGAAGGGAATCGTCGATAATTGCGGGTCCTATAAAGAAATCTGGTAACCGATAACTATTTGTAATAGCTTGGGTTTGTAGAAAATGAATAATGAAACGCGTCATGATTGGAGCATTGATGAGATAGAGGGGATTTACAATCTCCCTTTCCCGGAACTGATTTTTCGCGCACAGAGCGTGCATCGTGAAAATCATGACAATGAAAAGATCCAGGGGTGTCAGCTCCTGAGCATAAAGACCGGCGGATGTCCTGAAGATTGCGGCTATTGTCCGCAGTCTGCGCACTATGACACCGGGGTTGAACGCGAGAAGCTGATGAGCGTTTCCGATACCCTTGATGCGGCTAGGAACGCAAAGGAGTCCGGTGCGACACGTTTTTGCATGGGTGCGGCCTGGCGTGATGTTCCGGATGGAGAACAGTTCGAGCAGGTTGTCGAAATGGTGAAAGGGGTAAGAGGGCTCGGTCTCGAGGCCTGTTGCACGCTCGGAATGCTTCGGGAAGATCAAGCCGAGAAGCTGGCCGAGGCGGGACTTACCGCATATAACCACAACCTTGATACTTCACCGGAGTTCTATGGGGACATCATATCGACAAGGGTCTATGACGAAAGGCTTAACACCCTGCAAAACGTTCGGAAGGCTGGTGTCACGGTCTGTTCCGGCGGGATCATTGGGATGGGCGAAAGCGCTTCTGACCGATATGGGCTTTTGCTCCAACTCGCGAACCAGAATCCTCATCCGGAAAGCGTTCCGATCAACCAACTGGTAAAAGTCGAGGGAACACCGCTGGAAGACGAATCGGACCTGGATGTTTTTGATTTCGTACGTATGATCGCCACCGCGCGTATCTTGATGCCCAAGTCACTGGTCAGGCTCAGCGCCGGGAGAATGGATTTGGCGGATGAGGCCCAGGCGCTTTGTTTCATCGCGGGCGCGAACTCGATATTCATGGGCGACAAGCTGCTAACGACACCGAATCCGGAATCGGATCGTGACCGTAACTTACTGGATAAATTGGGGATGGAGTTGTTTCAAGAACCTGTGACGAGAACCGCAAAAGCAACCTGATATGGGGCTTCTTTCAAAAATAGCGGTGGATATCACACCGCTCAGAATTTCCCGGGATTATCGGCTGCTCTTCTTTGGGCAGCTGATATCTTTTTTCGGGACGATGATGACATTCATCGTGGTGCCGGTACAGATGTATCAGATCACCGGTTCGAGCCTTCATGTTGGAATGCTCGGAGCTGCCGAGTTCGTACCCATGTTTTTCATGGCATTCTGGGGCGGGGCTCTCGCGGATTCGGTGGACCGCAGGCGGATACTTCGGATCACGGAGATCGGACTGACACTGACCACGGGAATTCTGCTCTTGAACGCGCTTCTTCCAAATCCGCAGTTCTGGGTTCTCTATGTGGCGGTTGGTATCCACGCCGGTTTCGCCGGTCTTCAAAGGCCGTCTTTCGAAGCACTGATTCCGAAACTGGTACCTGCCAAACACATGGCTGCAGTGGCCTCGCTGAACTTCCTTCGATTTGAGGTCGGATTTATTGGGGCACCGATTCTGGGCGGATTTATAATCGCGGGTTATGGAGCGGCAGCAGCCTACGCGATTGATACCCTGACCTTTGCAGCTTCTCTTGTTGCGGTCTTCATGATCAGCAGGGTTCCTGTTCCAAAAGGGGCCAGGAAGGCCGGCTTACGGTCGATTGTGGACGGGTTTAGCTATGCGGTGAACCGGCAGGAACTACTTGGGACCTATGTTGTCGACATGGTTGCCATGTTTTTTGGGATGCCTAAGGCTCTATTTCCGGCTCTGGCCTATTCATTCGGCGCGGGTGCTTCAGTTGGATTTTATTATGCCGCCATTGCGGTCGGAGCGCTTGTTGCCACCTTTACCAGCGGGTGGACAAGGGTAATCAACCGCCATGGCCTGATGGTTGTTTTTGCGGCTTGCGGCTGGGGGCTGGGAATTGTATTTTTTGGACTTGCGGAGAGCTTTTATCTCGGACTTTTCTTTCTGGGAGTCGCGGGTTTCTCTGATACGATTAGCGGAGTATTCAGGCAGACGATTTGGAATCAGACGGTGCCGGACAGGTTTCGGGGAAGGCTCGCGGGTATAGAAATGATCAGTTTTATGAGCGGCCCTCTTCTTGCCGATGTTGAATCGGGAGTTGTGGCGTATTTTACAAATCCGAAAATCTCAATCGTTTCGGGCGGTGTTCTGGCGGTTTTGGGTGTGATCTTGTGCGCATTGATCCTGCCGGGATTTGTTCGGTATGACGGCCGGGAAGGGATTAAGATCAAGGAACTTGAGGACGCGGAGGCAGAAAGGTCATCCGAATGAAAAGCATCAGGGCAAGAATTGCTGCAGAGTTAAGGGAGATAGAAGAAAAAGGACTGCGCCGGAGCGTAAGCGCACCGGCGGGGCTGGATTTTTCTTCGAATGACTACCTCGGACTCGCGAATAGCGAAGAGCTCAATTCTGCTTTGATGAAAGGGATAGGCGAATTGGGTGTCGGCTCTACGGGCTCGAGACTACTGAGGGGGCACAGGGAAGTGTTTTCCAATGTCGAGAGAGAATTTGCGGAGTGGAAGGGGGCGGAGGCAAGTCTGTATTTCGCAACCGGTTACCAGGCGAATGTTGGAATGCTCCAAACATTTCTTCGTGAAGGTGACGAAGTTTTTTCGGACGAGCTTAATCACGCAAGCATTATTGACGGCGTAAGAATCGGCAGGGCCGCAAAGCATGTCTACACACACGCGGACCAACGTGCGCTTGACGACGCTCTGAGCGCCGCAAACAACACAGGGGAAAAGTTTGTAGTTACCGAATCGCTGTTTTCAATGGATGGCGATATGGCGCCGCTTCGGGAGATCGCAGACGTTTGCACGAAACACGGGGCAAACCTGATCGTAGATGAAGCGCATGCCGTTGGGATTTATGGCCCGACGGGGAGCGGCCTGATTTCGGAATACGGGATAGAGGAAGCCACATTTCTTTCCGTAAATACGGCCGGGAAGGCACTCGGGGTAAGCGGGGCATTCGTTTCCGCAGACAAAGCTGCAATTGAACTCCTGGTGAACAGGTGCAGGTCTTTTATTTTTTCGACTGCCCCGATCCCCGCGACAGCTCTTTGTATCTCGAGAGCAATCGGGATCCTTTGCAATGACGATGCTCGGCGAAACGACCTAAGGCAGAAATGTGCCTCGTTTGCCGCATCACTTTCGGAGCACGGGATTCCGGCACCGGAGAGCCCAACACACATCGTCCCGGTGATAATCGGCGATAGCGAAATCGCGGTACGTGTTGCGAAATCAATGCAGGCGCGGGGTTTTGACGTTCGCGCAATTCGGCCTCCGACGGTTCCGGAAGGCACGTCCCGTTTGCGTGTGTCATTGAATACGAAGCTCTCCCAGCAGAACCTACGCGAGTTTGTGATGGCACTTTCGGAAGTGATGCAATTGGAGGACTTACTGTGATTCCATTGAATGGTGTGTTTGTTACCGGCACAGATACGGAGATCGGAAAGACCATGGTGTCGGCGGTTCTTATAAGTCATCTGAAAGAGTCACGTCCGGTAATTTACTGGAAGCCGGTGCAGACCGGTATCGAGTCCGATGACGACACGAAGACTGTGAGCAGACTTGCCGGACTTCACGATGGAGATATTCATGCGGATGGAATAAGACTCGAAAAACCGCTTTCACCTCATCTGTCGGCACGACTGGCGGGTACAAAATTCTCTGTCGCTGACATTATCGAAACCCTGCCGTCCGAGCATTCTGATGCATTTTGGGTTGTTGAGGGTGCGGGCGGCGTGCTGGTGCCGCTAAATGATGACGAGCTGATGATAGACCTGATTGAAGCGCTGCGGATGCCTGCGGTGGTTGTCTCACGAACCGGACTTGGTACAATAAACCATACCCTTTTGACGGTTGAGAGTCTTCGTTCGAGGAACATCGATGTTTCCGGCGTTATCATGAATGGCGATGCCAATCCTGAGAATCTCAAGGCTATCGAGAAGTATGGAGAACTGAAGGTTCTTGCTCAGATTCCTTTCGTGGAACCCCTGAGCCGGGAATCAATTGCCGCGGAAGGGAGAAAAATGGAATTACCTTTTTAGGCGGACCAAGTCCGCAAAGTTTGATATGGCTATTCTTAAGAAACGTGAAATCGATGTATTGGCTCAAATGACCGGCGATGAACGCGAGAGATTCGTCGAGTCGCTGCCTGCGCAGAAAGACCAAATTGAGGCGCTTTTTGATTTTCTCGAGATGAAGCTCGAGACAAATGACTGTGACCACACCTCGCGGTTTGCTATGCAGCACATGATGCAGAATTCCCTGAATTTCCCAAAGCTTTCTGCTTGGCTGAGTCAAAACGGCGGATATTGTGATTGCAAGGTCATTTCTGAAATCGCTGAAACATGGCACGAAGTTTTTGACGAAGAGTAAGTTTCAGAAGCATGAGTCTAGTCGATAGAGACCGCAAGCATCTCTGGCATCCGTATACCCAGGAAAAGACCGCTCCGCTTCCGCTTCCGATCACAGGCGCAAAAGGCGTTTGGCTGGAAACAGAAGACGGAAGGCGTCTTCTGGACGGCGTCTCATCTTGGTGGGTGAACACTCATGGTCACTCTCATCCCTATATAAATAAAGCACTTAGTGAGCAGGCCGGGACACTCGAACACGTCATTTTTGCCGGTTTTACTCACGAGCCGGCAATCCGTCTTTCGGAGATGCTGGTTGAAGTGCTGCCCGAAGGCTTGAACAGGATCTTCTTTTCAGATAACGGTTCAACCGCCGTCGAAGTAGCGCTAAAGATGGCGTATCAATACTGGGTAAACAAAGGAGAGGAACGCACGACATTCCTTGCTCTCGAACGCGGCTATCACGGTGACACTATCGGGGCGATGTCTGCCAGCGACGCATCAACTTTTACCGATCCTTTCAAAAGTCTTCTCTTTACTGTCAAGAAAGCGGCAGCTCCGTTCGCCCTCGAATGTGGTCATTGTTCCGACAGATGTGACGTGACCTGTTCGAAGAGCCTGGAGGATCTGCTTCGCCACGAACGGGGAAACGTGGCCGCGGTAATTGTCGAACCGATGCTGCAGGGTGCGGGCGGGATGATCGTTTGGAAGGCGGCTTATCTCAAAAGATTGCGAGAACTCTGTGATGAATACGGCGTGCTGCTCATCGCAGATGAGGTTTTGACGGGATTCGGACGGACCGGGACGATGTTTGCCTGCGAACACGCTGAGATTAGTCCAGATATTCTTTGCATGTCAAAGGCTTTGACGGCCGGCTATATGCCGCTTGGAGCGACTGCTGCTACTGACAATGTTTTCGAAGCTTTCTATCACGAGGACCGTCTCAAAACGTTCTTTCACGGACACTCTTACTGCGCCAATCCTTTGGCCTGTGCCGTAGCGATCGCAAATCTGGAGCTTTTTGAGAAGGAGAATACTCTTTCGAAGATTGCTTTCATCAACTCGAAATTCAAGGGATTTGAGAATGAGCTGTCCAGATTCGAAAGCGTTCGGGATGTGCGAATAATAGGCGGGGTCCTTGCTTTTGAGATCGAGGTTCGGGACGGGGGCTATCTCGCCGATATTGGTCAACAATTCTATCAGCGGTTTTTGGAGAAGAAAATCGTGTTGAGACCGCTTGGGAACGTTTTACTCTTTATGCCGCCATACGTTATTAAAGAAGAGGAAATTGATTGGGTTCTGGATGAGATACGTTCGGTACTGAGTGCCTATGAGGCGACCCGGGTAAACTCAGCTAAATCTATTTAGCGGAGGTATTTAGCAAGATATTGTCCGGTGATCGAGCACTTTTCCGAAGCAATTTCTTCAGGGGTGCCTTCAACAATTATTTCGCCGCCGCCTTTTCCACCTTCGGGACCGAGGTCGATCACATGGTCGGCCGTCTTGACCACATCCAGATTGTGTTCAATTACAACCAGCGAATTTCCATTTGAGATCAGGGCCCGAAATGCGCTCAGCAACTTGCTGATATCATCGAAATGCAGGCCGGTGGTCGGCTCATCAAAAATGAAGAGGGTTTTCGATTTCTTCTTTGTAGCGAGATGGGCAGCAAGCTTTACGCGCTGAGCCTCCCCGCCCGAAAGCGTTGTGGCCGATTGCCCCAGTCGAAGATAGCCAAGCCCAACCGATTCCAAAGTTCTCAAACGGTTCTTCACCTGTTTCTCGTTCTTAAAGAATCTTGTTGCTTCCCGAACCGTCATGTTCAGGACCTCGTTTATGTTCTTTCCCTTAAACCTGGTTTCAAGAATCTCGGGTTTGAACCGCGTTCCCCTGCAGTCTTCACAGGTAAGTTCGACATCGGCAAGGAACTGCATCTCTACCTTAACCGTTCCGCTGCCCTGACAATGCTCACACCTGCCGCCCGGGACATTGAATGAGAAATGCGATGGT
This sequence comes from Pyrinomonadaceae bacterium, assembly GCA_013003215.1. Classification (GTDB taxonomy): domain Bacteria; phylum Acidobacteriota; class Blastocatellia; order Pyrinomonadales; family Pyrinomonadaceae; genus Aridibacter. The sequence continues at coordinate 31,043 of JABDKD010000051.1, read as the reverse complement.
TTGTAGCCTTTCTTGGCCGAGTGGTTTGTATTCGCAAATGCTGCACGGATTGCATCGTATGCCTTTACATAGGTGACCGGATTCGACCTCGGGGTCCGGCCTATAGGCGATTGGTCCACCATAATGACGTCATCAACTTGATCTGCTCCTTCAATCTCCCTGAAACGCCCAACTTCGCCCTTCCATTCGCCGATCTGTTTCTTAACTCCCGAATAGAGCACGTCGTGTACGAGCGTTGATTTACCCGATCCCGAAACGCCTGTCACGCAAACGAAAATGTCGAGCGGGATGTTGACGTCAATGTTTTTCAGGTTGTTCTCGCGTGCACCCGAAATCTCTATCGTTCTTTTACCTGGTTTTCGACGTTTCACCGGAAGATTTATGCTGCAGTCACCACGCAGATATTTGGACGTCAAGGAGTTTTCATTTTCAAGGAGTCCAGGCATATCGCCTTCATAAACGAGGTTTCCGCCAGATTCACCCGCGTGAATGCCAATGTCGATCACGTGATCGGCAGCATTCATCATCTCTTCGTCGTGTTCGACCACGAGAACCGTATTTCCGATGTCACGGAGGTTTTCGAGAATTCCTATAAGTCGAGCGTTATCACGAGGATGTAGGCCGATTGATGGTTCGTCCAACACGTAAAGCGCACCGACAAGAGATGAGCCGAGATTCGTAGCGAGCTGAATTCGCTGAGCCTCTCCGCCCGATAAAGTCGAGGCCAAACGGTCAAGAGTAAGGTAATCAAGTCCGACATCGGAGAGGAATCCTATTCGCCGACGGATTTCAAGGAGCAGCTTTTCTCCTATTTTTGCCCTCTCTTCATCGAGTTCGAGTTTGTCAAAAAACACCCTTGCCTCGTCGACCGGCAACGCGACTGCCTCCGGCAGACTTAGACCGCCAACTTTTACGCATCTAGACTCGAGCCTGAGCCTTCCGCCCTCGCAGTCTCCGCACTTTGTATAGCCCCTGTATTTCGCAAGAAAAACACGCACGTGCAGCTTGTACTTCTTCTTTTCCTTCCACTTGAAAAATCCGGGGATCCCGCGCCAGATACCTTTGCCCTTTAGTATCGCACGGCGTTCGCTGTCATCCAGGTCACCGAAAGGGATGTCCATCGGTATGCCCTCCAACTCCGCGAACTCCTTCATTTCTTTAAATGCCCAGCGGTGTTGGGGACTTGAGAACGGCTCGATCGCGTTTTCCTTGAGCGACTTACTGTAATCAGGAACGATCAGGTCGTAGTCGATTCCGGTCGTATTCCCGAACCCCTGGCAAGTCGGGCAAGCTCCGAACGGCGAGTTAAAACTAAAAAGGCTTGGCTCGGGTTTTTCGTAGACGGTTCCGTCGTTTCGGCAAACGAATGTCTCGGAGAACTTCAGCGTTTCCCCATCAACCGGACGAATTATTGCGGAACCACATTCCCGGAAACATATCTCAAGCGAATCGACAAGACGCTTTCTTATTCGCTTACCCACTTTCAGGCGGTCAACTAGTATCGTTACACCGTCAAAATCCTCATGCGGATAGTCCTCCGGCCGATTGAGATCGATGATCTCACCATTGCGAAACATCCGCGAGAATCCGTGTCCAAGAACGCTCATCAGAACGGCGGTTGGGTTCTGTTGCTCCTTGTTGGGAGTAAAGAATGTTTCGACAGGTAACAGCACGAAGAACTTGTCGCCGTCTTCAAGCGTTTCGAGTATTTCGTCCGCGGCCGATTCCGGTGAGTCTTTTGTAACCTCGGCACCGCATTTGTAGCAAAACGTTTTGCCGACCCGCGCAAAGAGGAGCCTGAGGTAGTCGTAAATCTCCGTCTGCGTAGCCACAGTGGAACGCGGATTCCGTGTTGAGTTCTTTTGCTTTATTGCGATCGCAGGCGCGATTCCAAGAATCTCATCCACATCCGGTTTGTCCATGCGCTCCAAAAACTGCCGCGCATAGGCCGAAAGCGACTCCACATACCTGCGCTGTCCCTCGGCGTACAGGGTGTCGAAGGCGAGAGAGGATTTGCCCGATCCTGAAACACCGGTGATAACAGTCAGTTCGTTGTGCGGTATGCTGCAGGATACATTTTTTAGGTTATGCGTCCGCGCTCCACGAATACGTATCGACTCCTTTTTCGAACGTGCTGGCTTCATAGGTAAGCGATTCTGCCTTGGGGGCAAACCTAAATATTAGCAGATGCCAGTTAGGAATAAAACCGGCCCTTGTGTTTATAATTTCAGTATGAAGCTGAGGTATTTGTCTTTGTTCCTAATCTTTCTGGTGGGTTGTACAGCGCAGGCTTTTGAGAGAGATTTCACGGATGATTCAGTAAAGAAATCGTTTTCCAAGTCCCTTCTCGTAGAGTTGTTTACCTCTGAGGGATGTTCGAGTTGTCCTCCTGCCGAAGCGCTTCTGGCCAGGTATGAGACCGAGCAGCCATTCGAACCGGTTGAAATCATTACGCTTGCGTTCCATGTTGATTATTGGGACGGACTCGGGTGGAAGGACAAGTACGCGTCGCCATTGTTTACTCAAAGGCAGAAAGTGTATGACCGAAAGTTCCGGACTGGTCAAATCTATACGCCACAGATGGTTGTGGACGGGGATATTGAGTTCATAGGCAGTCGGGAAAAAGCCGCAAAGAAGGCAGTTAAGAAGGCCTCGAAGCGACAAAAAGCCAATATTACGGTCGTGGTTACAGATAAAAAGGTTAACGTCTCGGTTGTTGGGCTGAGGAACGAAGAACCAGCGACGGTTTATCTTGCGTTTGCGGAAGATGGATTAGGCTCTAGGGTTGAAGCTGGAGAGAACGCGGGTAAGGAACTGACTCACGTTTCATTGGTCCGAGAACTGCGTGGAATTGCCCGGGTCCAAACGGATGCGGGAAGCTATTCCGGGCTATTTGATCTGAATCTGAAAGAGGAATGGAGTTCCGAAAATCTTCGGATTGTCGCGTTTGTACAAGAAAACTTCAGCAGAGATGTGGTTGCTGTTACGCGTAGCGGTTATGTTTCCGCGTCGTTGGAGCCATGATTTGAAAACGCCCTTACTCTTTGCTACGATTTTATAAAGTCTCACAATCAGCGCTCCCATATCGAGACCCCCGATAATAATTCTCCCGGGACGTTTTAAGGCATAACGGCCCCAATTGGGTCATATTTGCCAAGAGGTAGTTATGCGATCAAGCAAAGATTGGATTAGTAGAACAAATGGAATTGTAACTCAAAAAGCTGAGTCGGAACTGTTGATATATGATACGCAGTCGTATAAAGCCCACAGATTGAATGAGCCATCCGCACGTATATGGGAAGCGGCCAGCGGAGGAAGAGACCTATCTGCAATTCGAAGAATTGTTTCCAAGAAACTGGGCGCGCAAATTAGCGATGATTTTGTACGAATAGGGTTGGAGCGCCTTATGTCCCAAGGTCTTGTCGAAGGACCCGAACTCGGACTGAAAGCGCCTGAAAGACGCAAAATGTTAAAGAGATTGGCCGTAACGGCTGCCGTGTCTCTTCCAGCGGTATTTTCTTTGGTAGCGCCAAGGGCGGTTGACGCCCAATCGGGACTCCCGAACGGTTCTCCGTGTCAGAATTCTCCTCAATGCGCGTCTGGAAACTGCGTAGGTATTGGCGGCGGCGTAAAGGAATGTCGACCGTAGTTACCACCGCCGGTCGTATTCGCCAAAATTCTCTTTCCAGTATTCAGTCGGGGGTTCTTCACTCAGCAGGATCGGCAGCGGTCCGTCGAGAAGAACCGCTGTAGAACATTTTCTTCTTAATCGGTAGTTGCGGCCTTTTGGCGACGCGACGGTTAGAGTTACGAACTCTTCGTCGGTCCTTGCTACTGCGGCTGTTCTCCAGTCATTCTTCGACCGATAAAGCAGTCTTGAGCCTATATGAAGCTCGCCTATTTCTGTTCTTTTTTGACTCATAAAACGAAAAAAGGCGGCTATTACGTTGAGCCGCCTTACACCGAAATCGTTTTCGGCTTAATCTTCAAACGGCAGATCATTATTGGCTGATTTCGATGAAACAGCATAGAGCCGGAGCCCGACTGAGATCATCACTATCGAAACCACGATCCAAAGCATCACCCAGGCGATCGCCGGTATTCCGGTAGCTTGCGCCATATTCATCGCATCCGAATGTGAATCGGTCGTTGCCGAGATAAAGAACAGGGTCTTAAGACTGAAAAACGAATTCAGTAGGCATTGAACCGCTAGGAACGCAATCGAGAAATTTACCCATTTGAGCGGTGCATATCTTCCGATAGCGAACAAACCGCCAGACAAAAGCACACCGGAAATAACAGTGAACAAAACGCTTCCAATTCCCACTTTGGTAGTAAGGAAATTCCACATCGGCGCGAGCAGACCAAATACGAGGGTCATCACACCAACGAATCCTGAAGTCAGATAAAGCGCATTCCTAGAGGAAAACTTATAGCGGAACCAAACTAGCAGGAGGATGCCGAAAAATGTCGTACCTAGGTAACCGGCACTTGAAGTGATCATCTGGGACAGCCAGCTGTTGGTCATTGACCAAACGGCACCGCTGGTGTCAGGGGACACGGTCAGGCTCTGAACCGAACCACCGGTCATAAGTGCGGCCAGAACATGGCTGCCCTCATGAACAAATGTAGCGAATAACTGGAGAGGATAGACAAGATAACGCGCAACGGGGAAGTACCATGATGCGAACCATATACCAACACTCAGCAATGTAGCCAAAATCAAAAGTTTTAACTGCGGTTTGGATTCTTCGGCAATTTCGAATTTCATTATTACTGCTGCTCCTTCAAATACTCACACTGCTTTACGACTATTCTACACGAAAGTTCACGTGCATATAAGATTTACCAGCGCTTTTAATCGCTGCTTCGTCGGTATTCAGCTTTACCGCCGGATTTAGATTCGAGACTGATCTCGGTCAGTTCGATATCCTTCTGGACCGCCTTGCACATATCATAAACCGTTAAACCGGCTATGGTTACGGCGGTAAGTGCCTCCATTTCCACACCCGTCTGGCCTTCAGTTTTAACGGTCGAACGCAGAAAAACTCCTTCCCCGTCCAAACTTGCTTCGATCTCGACTTTTGAAAGACTCAGCTGGTGGCAAAGCGGGATCAGTTCCTGCGTTTTTTTCGCGCCCATAATTCCCGCAATGCGCGCAATCTCGAGGGGGTCACCTTTGGGATTCGTCTCATTCCTGATCGCGTCAATTGTTTCGCTGTTAAGAAGTACGCGGGCTGTCGCCGATGCTGTTCGGGATGTCAACGGTTTATCCCCAACATCGACCATCTTAACTCTTCCGTCGTTACCAAAATGCGACAATTTCGCCATCATTTAATTCTCCAGTTCGAACACGCGGGCCTTATCACCTTCCTTAAGGGCCTGATCGCGCTCAATGAAGCAAAGCCCGTTTGACAGGGCGAAGCGTATAAAGTTCGATGAACCGCTAAACCGAAGGGTTTCCACAATTCGCCGTCCATTGTCGTCAGTCGAAAGGGTCACCGGGAGCAGAGAGTCTCTGCCTTTGGCAGCTTTGATTTTATGGCTGGCAATCGCTTTTGATTCCTGCAGCCGGATTTCAGTAGCTCCCTGCATTTTTAAGAGAGAGGTACGGACAAACGCGAAAAACGTTACCGCGATTGAGACCGGATTTCCGGGAAGTCCAAAAATGAGCTTATCGCCACGTTTCGCAAAGACTGTCGGTTTTCCCGGCTTTAGAGCGACTTTTTCAAAAAAGATCTCGCAGCCGATCTCGCGCAGGGCTGGTTTAGTAAAGTCATAGTCCCCCACGGAAACGCCTCCCGAGATCATAAGCAGATCACAGTTTTCGAGTGCTCCGTCAATCGTCGCCTTGAGGCCGTCGAGGTCGTCTTGAGCAATATCGAGAATCTCAACATCAGCGTTTATTCGTTTGGCGAACGCGGCCAGCGACCATGAGTTTGAATTCCTGATCTGGTCTTTCCCGGGCGTCTCCGAAACATCGACTATCTCCGAACCCGTCGCAAGTATCTTTACCCTCGGCCGATCGCCAACTCGTACGGTTTCGTATCCGAAAGAGGCGATTGTCGCTATCATATTGTCACTAATACGTTTACCGGTCTCCAAAACAGCTGTGCCTTTTGTGATTTCACTCGCCTCCGCGACGATGTTATTTTCGGGTTTCGCCGCTTTTAGAATAGTTATATATCCGTCAGCTTCCTCAGTCAGCTCAACCTTCTGAACAGTATCCGCACCTTCCGGCACCCGTGCTCCGGTCATTATCCGGACGGCCTCACCTTCATTGACCGATCCGTCCCAGCCCTTACCCGCAGCCGACTCGCCGACTATCCGGAGTTTTGCCGGAGCATTTTCGATATCGACTGATCTAACCGCAAAGCCGTCCATTTGAGAACGGTCGAAGGGTGGAAGGTCCATGTCAGCGAATATATCTTCAGCGAGAACTCGTCCGATACAGGCCGAAATAGGTACGGGTTCCGCACCCAGAACAGGGGTATTTGTTTCAACAATCTCAAGGGCTTCGTCGATAGATATCATCGGCTTATTTTTTCTGTTTGGAATCACTGATTTCAGACGTCCTATGATCGCACTAGCATTTACAAAATGATACTATTTTTTATTAAACGTTTTTAGCAATTTAACATATTCGGAGAGAGGTTTTAGAGAGAAGTGATTAATTTTGATCTAACAGAAGAACAAGTTGCACTGGTCAACACAGTTAAGGAATTTGCAGACGGCGAAGTCGCGCCGTATATCAAAGAATGGGACGAGAAACAGCACTTTGAAAAGTCGATATTCGGAAAAATGGGTGAGCTGGGTCTCTTGGGTGTTTGCATCCCTGAAGAGTACGGCGGTGCCGGTTTTGACTATATCTCGCTCGGACTGGTCTGCGAGGAACTAGAGGCCTGCGATACCTTTATGAGGGTCGTAATGAGTGTGCATGTCGGTCTTAATTCTTTGTCACTTTTGACCTGGGGAACTGAAGAGCAGAAGCAGAAGTACCTTGTACCGCAGGCGAAAGGTGAAAAACTCGCGACCTTTGGTCTGACCGAACCTAACGCCGGTTCGGATGTCATAGGCATGCGTTCCACGGCTCGCCGCGACGGCGATGACTGGATACTCAACGGCGAAAAGATGTGGATCTCGCTTGGAAACACGGCCGACAATTTCCTTTTCTTTTGCTGGACAGACGAAGAGAAACGAAAGAACCGGGACCATTCGGGAATGAGCTGCTTTATCGTGGAACGTGACATGGAAGGCTTCTCTTCCGGAACACTTCACGGAAAGATGGGAATTCGCGCGGGCGACACGGGCTACTTCACCCTGCAGGACGTTCGTGTACCCAATGAGAATATGCTTGGACAGGAAGGCGAGGGGTTCAAGATCGCAATGTTCTCGCTTGAGAATGGAAGGTACACAGTCGCGTCAGGTGCCACTGGTGTTATCCGCGCCAGCCGGGACGCCTCCGTTTCGTATGCGAATACCCGCGAAGTACAGGGCAAAACGATTGCGAATTACCAGTTGGTCAAACAGAAGATTGCCGATATGCAGGCAGATTACGAGATGTGTCGTCTCCTTTGGTTAAAGGCCGGATTCGAGAAGAACGAGGGCAGATCTTCTGCAAGAAGCGCGAGCCTTGCGAAATGGCAGTCTACAGTCCGCAGTGAAAAAGCAGCGTCGATGGCTATCGAGATCCATGGCGCGAACGGTTATACAAACGATTATCCGGTTGAGCGTTATCTAAGGAATTGCAAGGCAGCTGTGATCTATGAAGGAACCCGGGATATTCACACGCTGATGCAGGCTGACTGGGCTCTTGGTTTGAAGAAGGAGCCAAAAGCCAGGGTTGGATTGCCGGCGTTCAGGGCGAAAGCCTAGTACCGGATCAGATATCAGAGATCAGAGTTCAGAGGAAGCAGAATCGCGTCTTTGAACTCTAAACTCTGATCTATTTAGCTCCTTTCTTCACTTTGTCGAAATCACTGCTTTGATCGGTGAACTTCCACTCTCCGTTTTCTTTAACAAACTTCCAGGTGATCCCGTTTGGATAGGTCTTCGTAATGAAGGTCGCTTCGCCGAGGTTTCCTGAGATCCGTTCGTTAACAAGGGTGCATTTATCACCCACAGGTTCTGTCTCGAGATACGAAGTGATTGAGTTCTGTCCTTCCGCCCTGGCCGCCGCCATCAGGTTTCGCAACGTGGCTGCCGAATAGAGCTTTTTGAGGGCCTCCTCGTCTTTGTTTTGTCTTGCCGCACAAAACTTCTCGATCAGGGGCTTTAGGGTTACAGCTTCGACTGTGGGTACCGGTGTAGCTTCTTGAATATCGTTTTCTAATTCACGTTTTGGTGATGGTGCTGTGTTTGGTGCCGAATTCGCAGAATTTGATGGCTTTATATTTGAGTTCCCGGGCTTTTCGCCGGATCCTCCGCAAACAGAGAATAGAAATGCAGAGATAACAATTATGATATAGATTTGAATGCGCATGAATACTCCGATAAATTGCTTATTTGCTACAAGAAGTATAGGGATTGATGGATAAAAAACAAGATTCAAAACATGCAGGGCAAGGTGTTTTTATTCGCAGATTCCTTGTGTCAGACTTGCCTGAAGACGTCTCGAAATCGGGACCGCACATTCAAATATTCGATAACTACATCGTCGACACGGATCTTCATCTCCGAAAGGCGAGAAATCCTGCGGACGATGAACGGCGATTTTGTATAAAAAAACCGGGAATTGCATTCGAACGCCCTTCGATCGAGATCGAACTGACTAAAGAAGAATATGAGGCGTTTGATGGATTTCGGGGTCGCGAGACTCGGTTTAACAGGTACGATAGCGAAAGCGTAGTCGGGTCGGCGACAATCGATATCTTTTTAGGTGAATTGTGGGGAATAAACATTCTTACCGTCAGATTGGATTCGAAAGAGGACGCACGTGATTTTGAGGTTCCTTCGGATGTCATTGCAGAGATAACTGAAGACGAGTATTTTGAAGGAAAGCGGCTTGTTGAACGGAACCTGGATCAGGTCAGAGATCACCTGGCGCAAAAAAAAGGAGACCCGAAGGCCTCCTGATCTGCTTAGTTTCTCTAAAATTCCTAATTCCTTCTCGGAACCAAAGGAACATGTCTCTCAACCGAAGAATAGATCTTCAAATAAACCTTCGTTTCGCGGGGAATGAGGCCCGTCCAGTTTGCGCCACCTCGCCTGATATATTTCGCCAGGCGCGCCGGATTTGAGTTATAACCCGCAGCCATAAGCTGTTCCTGTGTCGCGATTCCCCTTTCCATTGCGCCATAAACGGTCTTATTTCCAACCAGGTCATTCCAGGTCATCTGCATGTACAAGAGCATTGCCTGGGCCGCGTTCACATGATCTCTCATGCCCGTAACAAAGTCCGGATTCAAGCCGACCGAGAAGAACCGGCTCCTAACCATACGGTACGTCGAGGGAATCATCTGTACCATTCCACCTGCACCCGCACGGCTGACTGAATATCTATATGTTTGCCCCTGGTTGAGCGCGTAAAGCATATAGACATCGTTGTAGATATTCGGATGGTGCTCGTTTCTGAACCTGTAATGATCTACGTGTTCAACCAGCGCCAGCCGTTCTGCGATGTCCGTCACTTTCGGTTGAATGAAAATACCCTTGGCTCTCAGTTTTGCGCGAGCTGTGTCGAGTATGTTCCTGACATAAAGCCTGCCCGCGTTTACAGTCTCGGGCGTAACCACACCGGGATGAGTCGATACGTAATAAGCCATTTCGACAAACTTTCCGTATTTTTCGATCGGATACTGCACAATCAGCGGCAGGTGCGATCCCCCTTCCTGGTCCATAATCACAACCGGAGTGTTAACACCGTTGCCACGGATAGTTCGGATTCGGAGCCACTTTCCACCGTCACTACGTGTAAACGCCAGATTGTCATCATCAAGAAAAGCTTTCTTGGCAATCACCGCATAGTCAACCGCGTTCTTATTCCAGTCAAAAAACGCGAGCCTTATGATCTCAGTTGTCTGAACGGGATCAGACATCGAAATGCGAAGCGGTTTTACGCGCATCTGGCGTTTAGCCTCTTCAATCTTTCCTTTAAGATCTACATAACGCAGGGATTTAGACTTAAGCCGGGATAGCGGTATCGCTGTTGGTTGTGAAACAGGTATCGGTTTCGGAGTCGTTAAGTTCTCACCCGATTTCGGAGCACTGGATACTACAACAACCTTTCTTCCGGGAGTTGCGGTCGGCTTCGGAGTAGCGGCGATATTATCGGTAACGATCACCCGTACGCGTTTCTTGTCTTTCTGGTCAGCAGTCTGGGCAGCGACCGCAAACGAGACACAAAAAACGGTTAAAACAGCAGCGGTAAATCTCTTAAACATAATGTGATTGATTTTAGATGTTCCCAACCGGCGAATATATGAGTCGGCCGGAACCGGGGAAAAGCACTCTAGATAAGGATTCTATAGACTTGGAAAAGGTTGTAACTTTCTATTTCAAATGGTTATACAACCTACAAATATTAATTATGGCTATTTTCCGTTTGTCGTCAAGCCCTAATTTACTATATAAGTATTTTTTGTCGCAATTTTTTAATCGAAGGTTATCACCTCACTTTTGCGGCAACTAACTGAAACCAATATGAATAAGCTTTTTGGAACAGATGGAATTCGCGGAAAGGCGGACAAATATCCCCTTGATTCGAAAACGGTGTGGATAATCGGAAAATCCCTTGCCAAATATGCCAAGAACGAGTTAAACCGGGTTCCCCAGTTTATTGCCGGTCGTGACACGAGGGAATCCGGTGTTCGAATCGAAAGGGCCCTTTCTTCGGGAATCGACGCGGGCGGGGGAAATTGTGAATCGGCCGGAGTCATCACCACACCGGGTGTAGCTTACCTTGCCGGATGTAAGGGATTCGATGCGGGAATCGTTATAAGTGCCTCGCACAACCCTTTTACCGACAATGGTTTAAAGATCTTCAGGCCTTCCGGAAAAAAGATTGGAACGGTAGTTGAGGAGTTTTTGGAAGCCGCTATTCTTGAGGGCAATACCAAGGGTTTTGCGATGTCGGATGTACATTCCGATAGAGGGACGGAGCTTCGTGAAAACTACATTACGCATTTTGAAGAGGATTTCGGAGGACTGGATCTTTCGGGAATCAAGATCGTCGCCGATTGCGCGAACGGTGCAGCTTCGCGGCTTGCACCACTGTTATTTGAAGATTTGGGAGCCGAGGTTGTTCCCATCCATAATTCGCCGGATGGCAGGAACATAAATCGCGAGTGCGGTTCTCTGCACCTTGAAGTCCTGCAGGACGCAGTTAAAAGAGAATCGGCGGATTTTGGGGTTGCATTTGATGGGGACGCGGACAGGTCACTCTTTGTTGATGAAAAAGGGCAGATCGTGGACGGCGATGCGACTCTTTGGATCATGGCGAACAACCTCCATGACAAAGGAAAGCTTAAGAATGATACCGTTGTCGCGACGGTGATGAGCAATTTGGGCCTGGAGGTGGCACTTCAGAAAAAGTCAATAAAGCTTGTTCGTACAGCGGTTGGTGACAAATATGTACTCGAGGAACTCCTCAACTGTGGCCATTCGATTGGGGGTGAGCAGTCAGGTCATATCATTTTCCCTAACCGCTCTCTTGTCGGAGACGGAATGCAGACAGCGCTTTTTGTGCTTTCCGCGATGAGAGAATCCGGCGAGACCTTTTCCGCATTAAAGGAAGGATTTCGTCAGTTCCCGCAAATTCTTGTAAACGTTGAGGTTGGGCGAAAAGCGCCATTTGAAGAAATCCCGAAGATCGTGGATTGTAAGAATGAGGTTGAGGAAGCACTCGGCGAAACAGGAAGACTACTTCTTCGGTATTCCGGTACGGAGAATTTAGCCCGCGTTATGATCGAAGGTGCCGATCAGGACGATATCGAAGAAAAAGCCAGGCGCCTTGCAAGTGTGATAGGCAAAGCACTTGGGTAGCCGGAATGATCAATTTCCACCGATGTTTCAGAACCCCCGAAAAACTTGCCAAATCTGGTAAGTGGGGATATAGTAATGGGCACCGAAGCATGGTTAACACTGTGTTTCGAGTGGTAGCTGGGGTGAGGACAGTTACCACAGATTGGCAGGCGCGGCACACTCCCACGTTGCTTCGCCTGCCCCTAATCTCTTAGAAAAAGCCGTGAGTTATTTGCTCGCGGCTTTTCGTTTTTTCTATATGAAGGATTTTGAAATCAAATCCGGGGACAGTTCATATCCTGTTCGGGTTGGCACCGCCGTGCTTCCTGAAGTTGGTAAGTTTCTTCATGAGGTCGTCGGTTACAAAGGCAACAAGGTTGCTTTAGTGACCGATGAGACGGTGGCAGGCCTGTACGGTAAGGACTTGATTGAATCGCTTGAGTTGGAGGGATTCGTAACTTTTCCCATCACAATAGCGGCGGGTGAGGAACAAAAGCATCTGGACACCGTGAATCGTATCACCAGCGATTTTGCGAGGCACCGACTTACGAGAAGTGATCTCGTCATCTCATTGGGGGGCGGCGTAGTCGGGGACATCGCGGGCTTTGCGGCGTCGATCTTTATGCGAGGTGTGGATTTTGTCCAGGTGCCAACCACACTGCTTGCAATGGTTGATTCATCGGTCGGTGGGAAGACGGGGGTCAATACACCGGCAGGGAAGAACCTGATCGGCGCTTTTCACAATCCCGCAGGTGTCCTTACCGATGTGTCTACTCTGAGGACATTGGATCCGCGCGAAATGAGAGCAGGGTATTACGAGGTAATTAAGCACGGCGCCATCGGTGGACAGGATTCCTTAACCCTCGTTGCGGATTTTCTGAAGAAATACCCGGGACTGAATCTGCCGGAGTATTTTGAAAACGACGGTTATCTGGCAGATCTAACGGATTTGGTTTCAAAACAAGTTAATCGAAAAGCGAAATTCGTTGCAAATGACGCTAATGAAGACCCAGAACGTATCGATTCTGCTTCGAGAAAAGTTCTCAATTTTGGGCACACCGTAGGACACGCCCTTGAAAAAGTAACGAAATACCGCTATTTCCGCCATGGGGAAGCGGTTGCATACGGTATTCTCACGGCTAATCAAATTGCAAAAAAGCTTGAATTCTGTGACATAACTAGTATAAACTTGTTAAACGATGTTGTTTTGCGCGTCGGTTCGCTCCCGGATACGGCCGCCATCGACATCGAAGCGGTTTGCGACGCCTTGTTGTCAGACAAAAAGGCGGTAGGCGGATCGCTACAATGGATCCTATTAGAACGCTTAGGAATCCCGCGAGTAGTCAGCGAGGGAATGGTCCCCGAAAGCGTCGTCCGTGAGTCTCTTTCCAGCGTGCTCCTCTCACGCCCAACTCCGGATATGACAAAGGAGTAAGTCATATGAATTCAAAGCAAGATCGCAGCTGCCGGGCCGAAAAAGGCGGCGCTGGCGCTAAAATGCTCATTTGCGCGGTTGTATTGATACTGATTGCGAATGCCGGATACAACTTCATACCTGTTGCGTACCAGGGAGAAAACTTTAAGCAAGAAATCCATACCGCAGTGGTCCAGGGGGTATCATTACCCTCAACCTATGGAAAGCCGGCAGCAATCATAAGGCACAAGATCCAGACTGCCGCGCGAGCTAATGACGTCCCTTATGATGCCGTGATCGATGTCAAGGAGAAGAATAATCTCGTGACAGCCAGGGTTTACTACGCTAAAAAGGTTCCGTTATTGCCATTCGGCGCATTCGAATACAGCTATGTGTTTGACCACACAGCTACTCCAAACGGGTATCTGACGAGAGAGTAGTATACGCTGCAGTCTTTAATATCAGCGTGGCAGCCGCATTGGTGCCACGTTTTTCTTATGTTCGGATTCTGGGCTCGGTTCAGGCAATCAGTTCTTTTATGAGAGACGGCTGGATCTGGATCAAGTCCTCGGGGGCATCGGCAAGCCAAGTTGACGGGCAGACACCACAGACGGTGCACTTTTCTACCGCCGGACAAGGGAGGCTCGAAAGACTTTCGTGGGCTTTTTCGTGTTCTTTTTTCAGGAACTCGAATGCGAGTCCCGAGTCCACAATTGACCAGGGCAGGTATTCTTCAAACGACCGTTGCCGACTCGTATGAAAACCGGCGTCAACACCCGTTTCACGAAGAGCCTGTTTGATGTTTCCACCGCTGGCGGCTGCTGAATCGATCACCTTCGCGATTCTTCTGTCGCCTGATGAGAACAGTGCCTGCTCATGAGCCACCCTGGCGCTCATGAACCTCACCTCAACGTTCGGGATCTTCGACAGATGCTTGCAGGCCCACTTAATTTTCTTTTTTAGTTCTTTTTCAGGAAAAATCGGATCCCATTGAAGCGGCGTATTTGGCTTTGGTACAAACCCGTTGAGTGACGGGATAATTTTGCCTGCCCTCCCAAACTTCTTGCCTGCTTCGAGCATCCGGTTCTTGATGCGTTCTACCAGAACTACCATTTCGTCCAGGTCTTCCTGGGTCTCAGTTGGGAGTCCAACCATTATGTAGAGTTTTATCGTGAGCATTCCACGATCGAAGACGGCGCCGCAAATGTCTACGATTTCATCGTTTGTGAGATTCTTGTTGATTACGCGGCGAAGGCGGTCGGAACCTGTCTCAGGTGCGACAGCGATCTGCTGATCATTGGATTCGACCAGTGCATCGAGGAGCTCATCTGAAATCTGATCTAAACGTAATGACGACACCGATATGCGGTAGTCCATCGCTCTTAGTTCACGGAGGATCGTTGAAATCTCAGGGTGGTCGCACACCGCGGTTGAAACGAGTCCTATGCGGTCTGTCTTGTCACGCCACTCGCGGGCCTTTGCGAGAATGTCCTTCGCCGGTACTACGCGCGGCGGGTAGTAATTGTAACCGGCCCAGCAAAACCTGCATCCCTGAGAGCATCCTCTAGAGATCTCGACCAACAGTCGCTCTCCCATCTCGGCTTCCGGTGACCAAACCGCTGTTGAAGGACAGAACACATCCTGGTCAACAAGGAAATCGGCCAATTCTGTTTCGCCTCTCTTGATGGCCCTGCGAAGGGTGCCTTCCTTCGGATTAACAGCGGCGAGTGCGCGTCCCACATGCTTTGGAACACCTGGCTTTCTGGGGACATAATCCGCGACCGTTTTATCGACGTTATACACCACTTCGTAAAGCGAAGGGATATAGAATCCTCGGCCGATTCGTGCCAGTGCCTCGAGTATTTCTTCTTTTCCTTCATTCTCCAGGATCGCGTCGATCAGCTGATAAACGAGGATCTCGCCTTCTCCGACTGCAATGATATCGGTAAATTCTGCGATCGGTTCCGGGTTAAGGAATGACGCGGCACCACCCATGATCACAATCGGGTCATAATCAGTTCGTTTTTTAGACCAAACGGGGATGCCTGAAAGCCGAAGCATCTTCGCCATATTCAGGTAGTCGGTCTCGAACGAAATTGAAAACGCTACGATGTCAAAATCCCTTACAGGTGTTTGCGTCTCCAGCGACATCAGAGGGGTCGACGATTTCTCGTGCTGACGCAGGTCTTTCCGATCCGGAAGAAATACACGCTCACACGACACTTCCGGAATTTTGTTAAAGAGTTCGTACATCGTGTGCATTCCGAGATTCGCCATCCCGATCGAATGCGTGTTCGGATAACAGAGCGCAACCCTCAAATCGGCGCCGTGGGGATTCGAGACATAACCCTCCTCCGAGGCGAGTTTGTCTCTTAGGTTTTGTATTAATCTTCTGCTCACAATGCACAGGACCCACTGCCGTTAAGGCGTGGGTCCATTTCTAACTCTGGTTTTGCGATTCCGTCAGCACCTTTATTGTTGCTTGCCTTCTAGAAACGCCTTCAACCGTCTTGAACGCGAAGGGTGGCGAAGTTTACGCAGCGCCTTAGCTTCGATCTGGCGAATACGTTCCCTTGTGACCGTAAAGTGCTGGCCGACTTCTTCGAGCGTGTGCTCGGAACCGGTGTTTCCGAGTCCGAAACGCATCTTAATCACCTTCTCCTCACGAGGAGTCAATGTGGCCAGAACTTCATCCGTAATCTCACGCAGATTCGAAAAGGTAACGGATTCAGCCGGGTTAAGAATCGACTTATCTTCAATGAAATCACCAAGATGCGAATCTTCCTCTTCTCCGATGGGTGTTTCGAGGGAAATCGGCTCTTGAGCAATCTTCAAGACTTTTCGAACCTTGGATACCGGAATATCCATCTTCTTAGCGATCTCTTCGCTCGTCGGCTCGCGACCGTACTCCTGAACGAGTGCCCGCGAGGTCCTGATCAGCTTGTTGATCGTTTCGATCATGTGGACCGGGATTCTAATAGTTCGTGCCTGGTCGGCAATCGCCCGGGTGATCGCCTGCCTGATCCACCATGTTGCATAAGTCGAGAACTTATAACCGCGGCGCCATTCAAACTTATCGACAGCTTTCATTAGTCCGATGTTGCCTTCCTGAATCAGGTCCAGGAACTGCAATCCACGGTTCGTATACTTCTTCGCAATAGATACGACGAGACGTAAGTTTGCTTCAACAAGCTCACGTTTCGCGATTCCGGCTAGTTGTTCACTTGTCAGAATCGTCTGAAGTGAACGCTTAATGCGTACGGCCGAAATACTGTGATTCTCTTCGAGTTCGGCGATTTTCGCCTTTTCCTCACGCTTCTTTTTGTTCAGTTCGCGCTTTCGCTTTGGTGTTGTCTTTCGTTTCAGCGCTTCATCAGCTTTTCGGATGACTCTTTCCGACCGCCTTATCTCGCTGTTTACCTTACTGATCGAGCCAACCAGCCGTTGCTGAGCATATTCGGTCAACTGGAGCCTTTTGATTTCCTGGGCGATCTCGATTCGTTGTCTCGAGAGTTTATACCGCAAGCGCATCAGCTTTTTAGTCGGCTTCTTTGTTTTCTTCTTCTTTTCGGTCTGGTACTGCTTGTAGATCCGAAGAGCGGTCTTATGGAGAGTGCCGATGTTATCGATACCCTCAAGGGTCCACCTGAGATACTCATCGACCTTATCTTCTTCGCCGGTCAACTCTGCCTGTTCGGAGAAAAGTACGATCTCTCGAATACTGGACTTTCCTTCAACAAGGTCCCCACCGATTTTAAGCAGTTCTTTAACCGCGATCGGAGAACGTGCGATCGTCTTTTCCGATCTCTGTTGTCCGCGTTCGATCCGTTGTGCAATCGCAACTTCGCCCTCTCGCGTAAGCAATGGAACGATACCCATTTCACGAAGATAGAGTCGTACCGGGTCATTCGTCTTGTCGAGTTTTCCTGCGGAAAGATCGAGATTCGAATCACCACCTTCGGCCTTGTTGGTCATTGCGACATGAGCGGCCTGTGCCAGCAAATGCGCATCTGCGTCCGCGACCGAAATACCCGCCGCTTCGAGGCGTCCCAAAACTTCTTCAATATCATCCGGAGACATCATGTCATCCGGTATCTCTCTATTCAGTTCATCGAAACTAAGAAATTCCTTCTTCTTGCCAAGCCGAAGAAGGCGTTTCATCAGTTTCTCTTTGTCATTCAGTTCTTCTGCCATATTTCTAATAAATCGTTTTTGATTCCTTAAGACGCCAAAGCGTTGTTATCTTTCTGAACGCCCCTAACCACTATTGGGTTTCAACCATTTTCGTTACTCAAACGGTTTTCTATCTCACGCTTTAGCTTTGCCAATTCAATCTGTTCCGCAACCAAACGGTCGAGTGAGTCCTGATCATTCGCCTGTTCCGCAAATGCGAGTTCGCGGCTTATGTCGAGTATCCGACGCTCTATAGCCATCGATCTCAGACGGGCCGCACAATTCTCGGCTTCGAACAGGACCTCATCAATCGCTTCGTCTTCATCACGGTGAGCGTCCGACATCAGAAGCGTTGGCACAAGTTCATGCGCCGTTTCATCGTCGTCCGTCATCTCAAGCAATGACTGGCCTATATTTTCAATTCCGTTCTCTTCAAGCTCTATCAGCGCCTCGAATATCGGCGCCGTTCCGAGCGGTTCCCAATCCGTTTTTTCCATCTCCGGAAAAATGATCTTCCGCAACTCGGAGTCATGGATCAGCAGTTCCAGAAGCCTCTGTTCTGCAACAGTTACCTTCAATGCGCTCTGACGCAGTACGAGCCGTTTTATCTTCTCGTCCGGAGCTCTTTCATCCGGCGAACGAACAAACCTGTCGATGCGCTTATTTATCTCGTTCCATACGTGGTCTTCAAGCACGCGGTCGTCGATCTGCATATAGCGCAAAACCTGCTTTAAGGTCTCCCGCCGTTCAACTGTATTCCGCACAGCAGTAAGCACGGGAATTACATCCTCAATTGCCGCAGCCTTTTCCTTCGGCACCGAGATATTTCTTTCCCGTACAATCGTTTCCAGTACGAATTGGAGATAGGGTAAGGCGTGATTCTTGTGTTGATCTTTGTATGCTTCGAAGCCTTCCGATCTAATGTAGTCATCCGGATCATTCCCGTCCGGAAGTACCAAAACCTTTATTTCGAAATCCTGTGACAGGAAGGTCTCTATTGCCCTTTTTGCCGCCTTTATGCCCGCACTATCTCCATCATAGTTAACTGCGACCTTGCGCGCAAATCTCCCCAGTAACTTTGCCTGCTTATCTGTAAGGGCGGTTCCGAGGCTTGCAACGCAGTTCTTTACACCAAATTGATAAAGCGCGATCAAATCCAGATAACCTTCTACCAGGATCGAGTATTTTAGCCGACGAATTTCGGTGGAATTATGAAAGAGACCGTAGAGATGTTCACCCTTTATATATGCCGGTGTCTCGGGTGAGTTCAGGTACTTTGGTTCTCCCGAACCGAGGGTCCGTGCTCCGAAGGCGACCGGGTCACCATTTATATCCAGAACAGGGAAGATGATGCGTCCCCTGAAACGGTCGTAAACACTGTCTTTGTCTTCATTTACGGTAACCAAGCCACTGTCGCGGATCAGTTTTTCATCAAAGCCTTCTTTCTTTAAGAGGTTGAGAATCGTGTCCCACGAATCGGGTGCAAAACCGATCCGGAATTCCTTGATCGTTTCAGAATCAATTTCCCGGCCCTCGAGGTACTCAACCGCTGCTTTTGACTGGTGATTATCGGCGTAAAGATTCTCTTCCCAGAAATTGAGTGCGATCTTATTGAGTTCGATTACGCGTTTCTTTTCACGGTCACCTTCTTCTTTCTTCTTTTTGGAACGCGCGTAGGCCTTGTCATCTACAGGCTCGGGCAATGGGACGCTGGATTTTTCTGCAACGGTGCGTACAGCATCCGGGAAACTGACGCCCTCGATCTCCATTAAAAAGGTAAATACATTTCCACCTTTGCCGCAGCCAAAACACTTGTAGAAACCCTTGTTTGCGTTAACTGAGAACGAGGGTGTCTTTTCATCGTGAAACGGGCAGCAGGCCATGTGGTTCTGCCCCTTTTTCTTGAGCTGAACAAAATCGCCGATAATACGCACGATATCTGCACGGTTCTTTAGCTCGTCGATGAAATGCTGCGGAAATAACACCCTGTGATTCTAATTGGAATGAGTTGAAAACTGAAAGTGGAAAACTGAAAACTGTGGGAAGTGGACTAAGTACTGAGACTTAGAACTGAGAACTGTGATTCTAAATGGACAATGGGAAAATGGACAATTTGCGGAATCGCGAGCCTACCACTGGAGCGCAGCCGTCCCGGCTGCAATGAGCGAAGCGAAACAGAGATGGAGAGACGGCGGGAGAGCGCTTCGCTTGGGGATGGCGCTTCGCTTAGGAGTGGCGCGTCGCTTGGGGATGGCGGGAGGGCGCGAAATCGATTGATGATTGAAAATTGATGATTGAAAACCAAAAGCGGTAATCAGTACCGCCGGCGTGAGCCGGTGGCAATCAGAACCGCATGCGGTAGCGTGCGGCTGTTTGAGCAAAGCGAAAGCGAGATAGAGGGAGGGCGGGAGAGCGCGAAATCGATTGATGATTGAAAATTGATGATTGAAAACCAAAAGCGGTAATCAGTACCGGCGGCTTGAGCCGATGGCAATCAGAACCGCATGCGGTAGCGTGCGGCATTCTGAGCGAAGCGAAAGAGCGATGGCGCGAGGGCGGGATTGCGGGATAGCGAAAAGTTTAGAGTTACGCCTTTAAGCTTGAGATTGATTGAGAATTGACGTTTGAAAACTAAGAATGCACAAATATTAATCCTCAAATCATCAATCTTTTCACGCCTTCAACTCAACAATTGTCGCACCATTGCCGCCTTCGTTTTGAGGCGCCAGGCCGAACGACTCGACGTGAGGATGTCCCTTCAAGAAACCGTGTACGGCGTTTCGCAGGGCACCCGTACCCATGCCGTGAATGATCCGGACCCGCATGATCTTTGCCGCGTAGGAATCATCGAGGAAGCGGTCTACTTCATCTTCTGCATCGAGGGTCGTCATTCCGATAAGATTGATCTCACTCGAAGAGCTCATGTCCTCAAAATTCGTATCCAGCTTCTCGCCTTCGGATCTCTTCTTCTTTCCTGATTTCTTTGGCTCTCGTCTTTCCTCGACCGACTCCAGATCAGACAGGTTTTGCTTCATTTTTAGCGAGCCAACTGAGATACGCGCCGTATCGCCGTCGATCTTTTCGACGGTCCCGATAGTTCCAAAAGCCTTGAGCCTGACCCGCGAGCCTTTTTCGATTGGTGCGTCCGAAGGCTTTATCGTTTCATTCGGAGCTTCGGAGGGTTCAGCTTTCTCAACGGTTCCGCCGCTTTGTAGATCAGACACCGCGGTTGCCGCTTTTCTTTTCAAACGCGAACGCGCACCAGCAAGGTCCTTCTCCAGCTTCTTTCTCTCCTTTTTGTCTTTGACACTCTTAAGGAATTCCCGGGCTTCTTTTTCGAAGTCGCCGACAACAGTATCCAGCTCCTTTTCAAAGTCCTCCCGCCGTTTTCTTTCTTTTTGATGAAACTCGACATCGAGCTTCGCGTATTTTTCCGCAGTCACTTCGCGCTCATCCTCCAGCGCTTTTCGCATATCGGCCGCCTGCCGTGCTTCCTTTTGAAGCTCGCGTAGATACTCGGCCGACTTCTGTGCGGCCTTATCGAGATGTGTATGCGCCGAAGCAATGATCTCGTCGCGGATGCCAAACCTGCGAGCGATCTCAAGTCCCGAAGAAGCTCCGGCGAGACCCATCAGGAGCCGGTAAGTTGGCTGAAGCGTCTTTTCGTCAAATTCTACCGAGGCGTTGATCACATCCTCGTCATTCGCTGCGTAAGTTTTGAGGCCCTTATAGTGGGTCGAGGCAATAACTTGCCCACCCGCACGCCGAAAATGGTCGACCAGAGCGACGCCAAGTGCCGATCCTTCGTCCGGATCGGTTCCCGTACCGACCTCGTCCAGGAGTATCAGGGCAGGGGTCTGCAAATTGTCGATCATCGAGGCGATATTCGAAATATGAGAAGAAAACGTCGAGAGGTTCGCCGAGAGCGACTGGTGATCACCTATGTCAGCGAGAACCGAGGCATAGAACGGTACTTTCGCCGATTTCGCGGGAACAGGAAGCCCCGAGACAGCCATTAACGACAAGAGCCCGGCGGTTTTCAACACCACCGTTTTTCCGCCCGCATTCGCCCCGGAAATAATCATCACGCTATTCTTCTTCGAGAGCGAAAATGAAGAAGGAACCACTTCCTGTTCAAGGTTCAAAGTTCCAGGTTCAAAGTCTGTTAGGTCATCACCCTCAGTTTCGGTTAGCGAGTCTTCCGTTTTGAGTGCGCCGCTCTTGTTCAAACTTTGAACATTGAACTTTGAACCTTGAACCGAAGCCCCGCGCAGGCTTTCTTCGAGAAGCGGATGCCTGGCGTCGATAAACTCGAGATCAAGCGACTCGGAGACTTCCGGGATCACCGCGTCAAAGTTTCTCGCAAAAACCATTTTGGCCTTCACGAAATCAAGTTCGCCGACCACCTCTGCAGCCTTTTCGATCCCCGACAGATTTTCTCGGAGTTCACTCGTAAGTGAGAACAGGATTCGCGCAATTTCTGATTCTTCTTTCGATTTCAGCTTCTGAAGCTCGTTGTTTGCTTCGATCGTTTCCAGCGGTTCGATAAACACAGTGGCACCTGACGAAGATGCCCCGTGTGCGACTCCGTTTACCTTTCCGGTAAAGTCCGACTTCACAGGAATGACAAATCGGTCATTTCTCAGTGTCACGATCGAATCTTGAATCGCGTCACCTTTCTTCCGCATGAGCGCTTCGAGAGTTTTCGTGATCCTTCCGCGCATGGAATTAATCTCGCGTCGGATCCGGTTCAACTCAGGCGAGGCCGAATCGTCGATTTCTCCCGTGGGCAGAATCTTCTTCTTTATATTCGCAGCGAGCTTGGAGAGTTCGGAAGGAAGTGTTTCCACGATGGCAAACAAGACGGGCGCATCTTCACGGTTTGAGGTAATTACCGCCCTCGCTGCCAGGGCCTGCGCAAGGAGTTCGGCGACTTCGAGAAGCATCCCGGGTTCGATCGAAGCGTTTTCAATCCTGAGGATCGAAATTGCTTCCGACGGATCGTCTAACTCACTGAAATACCACTGGATTTCCTCGTTTTCGAGTTCGATCGCCTCGCGCAATGCTTTCAGGTCATCTTCAAGCGCGAGTCGGCCTTTATGGGGGTTCATTTCAGCGAAGCGCACAGTTCCCAAAGGGGTCTTGGCGTATTGAGCGAAAAGATCGCTAAGCTGTTCAAATTGTAAGGTTTCGAGGGAAAACATCGGCTAGCTATTCAGTAATCTCAACACCTTTCCAGAAGGCAACATAGCCCTCTATATTTTTGGCATCCGGCTTGGCCGATGGATAATACCAGGCGGCATCACTATTCTTTTCGCCTTCGACTACGACGTCATAGTAGCTGGCGGTTCCTTTCCAGGGACATACCGTATTTGTCTCGGAAGATTCGAAATAATCCGTAGTTAACGAATCTGGCGGGAAATAATGATTTCCTTCCACAACTACCGTCTGATCGCTTTCCGCGATAACTGTTCCATTCCAAATTGCTTTCATATTTAATATACCTAGATAAATTTCTGCGCTTCCTCCGGTTTAGGGATTCTGCACGAATCGGCCTTTCCAAAAAGCCGGTAGCGGTGTTTTGCAAACAGCTTGTAAAAGAAATCCCTAATTGTCGACGGAAGAATAATAAATGCATAACCGAGCGACCATATTCCGCCCAGCCGTTTTCCGATTCTTAACGCCGCTTCCGAGTAGAAATACGCTCTTCCCTGGTCAATCAAAACGACTGAATCGGTCTCGTTTCTGTCTATCGAGTGTTCCGCTGTCAGCCTTTCACCTGTCTCCGACTGCAGCGCCGCGAAACGAAACTGGTCGTTCTTGTCGCGGTCGATCAAGAAGTTGACGGTACCGTTGCAGAAGTTGCAAACACCATCAAAAAGTACGATTGCATGTTCGTTTCGGTCCATTAACAAAATTCTATCGCAATATTCGGATAGAAAGAACGAACGCGAGTGGATTAGTATTCATGCAGACGGGGAGAAATGGACAATGGACAATGGAGAATGGACAATGCCCCGATCAAAACTCGGGCAAACAACACTCGAACCTAAGGCAGCATTGAGCTGTGCGCTCGGAATACAAAACTTGAAACTTGGAACTTGAAACTTATGGCTATGGACGAAGCAATTTGCTGGAGAGCGGTAGTGGAAAACGATCGTCGTTTCGATGGTTTGTTTTTTACTTGTGTGAAGACCACCAAGATCTTTTGCAAACCCTCGTGTCCCGCGAAGACACCAAAACGCGAAAACGTACTCTTCGTTTCGGACACCGAAACCGCTATGGGGAAAGGCTTTAGGGCTTGTCTTCGCTGCAAGCCGACCGAAATTACAGGCGTTAATGAAAAGACAAAGATCGCAGTTGAAGCATGCGAATACATAAACGCAAACCGCCGGGCTGATCTAAATGAGCTGGGGAAATCACTTGGACTGAGTTCGGGCCACCTTCAACGGGTATTCAAAAGCGTGATAGGCGTTTCCCCGAGGAAGTATCTTGAGTTTATTAAGCTTAAAAGATTCAAAGATGGCGTCAGCGGGGGGAAAGAAGTCCTAGAGGCGATGTACGATGCGGGGTTTGAATCGACAAGCAGGCTTTACGAGAATGCGAATCAGAAAATCGGTATGACGCCTGGAAGATATAAAGAAGGAGGACGAAATCTGGTAATCAGTTACTCGATCACGAAATGCAGTCTTGGAAACCTGCTTGTGGCGGCCACGTCGAAAGGTATATGTGCGGTTAAGATCGGCGATTCGCCGGAGGAACTCAGTGCGGAGTTGGGCAGGGAATTCGTGAATGCTGAGATCCGGGTTGAGGGTGCGCTTATCAAACACTTCGTCGATGCGATCGTCGAACTGATAGAAGGTAACGAGGTGGGTCTCGAGCTGCCGATTGATGTAAAGGCCACCGCTTTTCAAATGCGGGTCTGGGATGAGTTAAGAAAAATCCCCTTTGGAGAAACGATCACCTACGCTGAGCTTGCCAGGAGAATCGGAAACGAAAAGTCCGTTAGGGCCGTTGCGGCCGCCTGCGCCAAGAACAATGTCGCGGTCGTGGTGCCGTGTCACCGCGTAATTGGTTCCGATGGCGGACTAAGAGGCTATCGATGGGGTATCGAACGAAAGCAGCAACTACTCGAAAACGAAAAAGCAGATATCGCTCTGGAGAGAAAATTGTTCACGTGAAACAAAATGATTTACAATTCCGTAAATAAATTTTGTAGTTCCAAAAACGATATAGGATTCACTCCAGAGTTATGAAAAAACATCTACTGCAGTTTATTGCAGCAGTGATGGCTTTTGCGTTTCTGGCGCTTCCCGCAAGTGCTCAGAAAGGAACGTACGCCATTACAAATGCAGAAGTGGTTACTGTTTCGGGTTCCGTAATCTCAAACGGCACTGTTGTCGTTCGGGATGGGTTGATAGAAGCTGTCGGTTCGTCGGTTTCAATCCCCGCGGACGCGAAAGTAATCGATGCCAAAGGTCACAAGGTCTATCCGGGCTTTTTCGACACCAACACCAAACTTGGGCTTCCGTCAGCTTCGCCTCCGACCAGGAACGCAAGTGGTTCCCGTTCAGGTTCGATTTCGAATTACCCTCCGAGTTTGCGAGCCGAATCGGACGTTCTCGAAAAGTTTGAAGGTACCGAAGCCAAATTCTCATCACATCGGAATGCAGGGTTTACGACGGTTGTAGTAGGAAATTCTACGGGTATTTTTAACGGAAATTCCGTGGTTCTCAACCTCGCCGGCGAGAACGTGTCGGAAATGGTCGTAAAGGCACCATTCGCGCACAACATCGCATTCAAGACAGAACGGGGCGGGGTTTATCCGGCTTCTTTGATGGGTACCTTTTCTGCGATGCGACAAATGTTCCATGACGCAAAACGGCTGGATGAGATCAGAAAAATGTATGCGTCTAATCCGAAGGGCATCAAGCGCCCCGAGGCTGATGCAACACTTGATGCTTTGATTCCGGTCGTTCGCGGGGAAATACCGGTGGTGATCTTTGCGGATACTGAGCGGGAGATAATCCGCGCGCTTAACATAACTAAAGAATTTAACCTTAAGACGATAATTGCAGGTGCACGCGAGAGTGGAAGTTTGGCTGAGAAGTTGAAGGCTCACAATATTTCCGTTTTGCTTTCCGTCGATTTTCCAATGCGAAAACTTGCAGAGAACAAAGAAGCAGATCCCGAACCCTTGAGAACACTCAGGTTAAGAGTGGAAGCGCCTAAAGCGGCTGCCGCACTAAAGAATGCGGGTGTGCCGTTCGCTTTCCAATCGGGCGGGATGAAAAACATAAAGGACTTTGTTAAAAACGCGGCCGTCGCCACTGAGAATGGTCTGTCCAAAGAGGACGCTATCGGAGCAATGACGATATCGGCTGCGAAGATCCTTGGTGTTGACGCACAACTGGGGTCGATTGAAAAGGGTAAGATCGCAAACCTGGTGGTCGCGAGCGGGGATATTTTGGACAAGGATTCGAGCATCACCCATGTATTTGTTGACGGCAAGTTGTTCGAACAGCCCAAGAAAAAGAAGAAGCCAGCGAAAGCCGACGGCGACGGCGAGGCCAAAGAGATCAACGCCGGTGGAGTCTGGAATGTAACCGTTGAACCGCCCGGTATGTCGATTCCAATGACGTTCAACCTGACCCAGTCAGGTGACACGATTACCGGTACGATCAGCTCCAACATGCTCGGCTCAGCCACCATCCGAAA
Source organism: Pyrinomonadaceae bacterium (assembly GCA_013003215.1). Classification (GTDB taxonomy): domain Bacteria; phylum Acidobacteriota; class Blastocatellia; order Pyrinomonadales; family Pyrinomonadaceae; genus Aridibacter. The sequence continues at coordinate 4,777 of JABDKD010000051.1, read as the reverse complement.
TGGAGAGGTTACCGAAGACGGGTTTGCGTTCGATGTCACAGTAACGTTTCAGGGCACTGACCTGGATTTGAATGTTACAGGCATAATAAATGGGGACGAGGTCGAGGGCACGGTCGACACGGCCCAGGGACCCGCAACCTTTAGCGGCAAAAGAGATCCAAAGAATTAAGGAATGATGAGGCAAACCATGAATAAAGCAATAAGATCGACAGTTTTGTTTGCGCTCGTACTGAGTTTCGCCGCGATCGGGGTCGCGCAAAGGACTTCGGGAGATGTTTTGATCCGTAATGCAACGGTCATGACGGCATCCAGCGGCACTAAGACAAACACAGATGTATTGATCAGCAACGGTAAGATCGCGAGGATAGGGAAGAATTTAAAGGCCGGAAATGCAAAAGAAATTGATGCGACCGGAAAGTACGTTATTCCCGGCATTATCGATGCGCATTCCCACGCGATGCTGGACGCTGTAAACGAGTTCACCTACGCAGTTACCTCGATGGCGAGGATCAGGGATGTGTTGGACCCGACCGATGTGACTATTTATCGGGCACTGGCCGGTGGTGTGACTGCCGCCAACCTTATGCACGGTTCCGCGAACCCTATCGGCGGTCAGAATACGGTAGTGAAGTTCAGGTATGGCCGATCCGCGGATGAGATGGTGTTTGAAAAAGCGCCACCCGGAATCAAGTTCGCGATGGGTGAAAACGTCAAGCGTGCTCGAAACATTCCGGGTGTCCCGCGACGTTATCCGGCATCTCGCATGGGTACGCTGGAGGTGATGCGCGACGCGTTTGTAAGGGCAAAAGACTACAAGAAGAGCTGGGATAATTATCGAGCAGGTAAAACCCGTGTTCCTCCTAAGAAGAGTGAAGAGTTAGATCCGATTGTAGAGATTTTGGAAGGGAAACGTCTCGTTCACGCTCATGGTTACCGCTCAGATGAGCACCTGAACCTGATGAGACTCGCTGATGAATTCGGGTTTAAGATCTCTACGCTTCAGCACGGACTCGAGGCGTACAAGATCGCACCCGAGATCAAAAAATATGGTGCCGGGGTTTCGATCTTCGTGGACTTCTGGGGTTACAAGATGGAGGCTTACGATACGATCCCATACAACGCTTATATCCTTTGGAAGAACGGTGTTGTGGTTTCGATAAACTCTGATTCGGGGGAGAGGATCAGAAGGCTGAACCTCGATGCGGCGAAGACGATGAAGTATGGCGGCGTCCCGGAGCAAGAAGCACTGAAGATGATCACGCTCAACGCGGCGATTCAGCTCGGTGTCGACAAGTACACCGGTTCGATTGACGTAGGTAAGGATGCCGATATTGGGATATGGAGCGGCCATCCGTTCAGTGTTTATTCACATGCCGAAATGACATTGGTGGACGGCGAGGTTTTCTTTGATCGTTCTAAAGACATTGCGATGCGCAAAGAACTCGAGGAAGAACGAAAGCGGCTCGAAGCGATGGAACCAAATCTGCCTCCTGCTAAGCGAGGTAAGAAAAAGAAGCCCGAGGCAAAATCCGAAGAAAAAGCGAAAACGCCTAAAAGGGAAGCCGGAGGTGTTCAGTAATGAAACAAATTATTAAATCCAAGATTGGATCGATTTTAACCCTGGCTTTTGCTGTTGTTTGCGTTGCCGGGACGGTATTTGCGCAGAACGGACCGGCTGACCAGAACAAGACCGGTGTAGGCGGTACGTTTGCAATTACAAACGCCAATATTTACACCGTTTCCGGTGAGATGATCAAAGGCGGAACGGTTGTGATAAGCGGCGGAAAAATCACTGCGGTTGGAGCGAGAGTTTCGATACCGAGAGGCGCCGTTCGGGTCAACGGAAGCGGGCTGAATGTATACCCGGGAATGATCGATGCCGGAACCAACATGGGACTCCTTGAAATTGGCAACGGCGTCGCCGGGACGGTTGATGCCGGTGAGACCGGGAACATTAATCCGAATGCAAAGGCGATTCTCGGCATCAATCCGCATACTTCCCATATCAATGTAACGAGGGTCAACGGAATTACGACGGTTCAATCGATGCCGAGTGGAAGCCTGGTTGCGGGTCAGTCCGCGATTATCGATCTGAACGGCGCGACGCAAAGTGCAATGGCTGTAGAAAGGCAATTCGCGCTAGTAGTGAATTTTCCGCAGATCAGCACTTTCGCGGGTTTTACACCGGGAGTCGGGCCGCGGTTTATCGACTTTAAACAAGCGGTGAAACGAAGGGACAACCGGTTGAAGGATCTCAAGAAAGTATTCGAGGCCGCAAAGCGCTACGGCAAGGTAAGACAAGCCAATGCGAAAGACAATTCTTTGCCCGCACCGGAAACTGACCTAAAAATGGGGGCGATGGTTCCGTACGTGAACGGCGAAAAGCCGATCGTGTTTATCGCACAGAGGGCCCGGGATATTCACGGGGTTCTCAAGTTTGCGGAAGAAATGAAGGTAAAGGCGATCATCAATGGCGGTATGGAAGCATGGAAGGTTGCGGATGATCTAAAGAAAGCGTCCGTGCCTGTGATTTATAACCGCATCCACAACAATCCGTCCAATGAGGACGATCCTTATGATCTGAATTTCGAGGGACCGGCTAAATTAGCCAAAGCAGGTGTATTGTTCTCGATTTCAACCGGGAACAATGGCGCGAGCGTAAGGGAACTGCCATATCAGGCGGGACTCGCGTCTGCCTTCGGTCTTTCTAAGGAGGACGCCCTGAAAAGCGTTACCCTATACCCGGCCAGGATTCTTGGAATAGATGACAGGGTAGGTTCGATCGAGGTTGGAAAGGTCGCGAATATTGTAGTTGCCGATGGTGACATGCTTGAAGCGATGACCAACATTAAGCATATGTGGATCGGTGGACGAAAGATTCCTTTGACTAGCCGTCACACGGAATTTTTCGAGGCTTTTAAGGATCGGAAGCTGGCCCAGTAGTTTTTGGGTCAAAGGACAGGGACATGGGACAAGGCCCGTTACAAGGCTTTTCCCGCTCCCTTTTCTTTTGCTCCAATTGGGCCGTTTCGACCAAGGTCCGGCGGTCTGATACCATACGGGACGAATGGGCGACCATCTGGAAAATCTCGTTAACGAAATAAACAAAGAACTTATAGACGCATACGAGCATGACAAAGAGCTCTTCGCGGAGCTTCTGTCTGTTCAGGGACAGCTGGGACTGCTGTTTGGCGAGAGGCCGACCTGCCCATTCTTACGACCCCACTTTCTATCCAGAAAACTCTACGATTCAATCAGGAAGACGGCTGAACTGATCGGTTCGGCCGCTGAAGTTGTTACGAAGGCAGCGCTCGAAGACGATGAGTTGATGTCCCGTTTTTGGCTGACAGAGTCAGAGGAAAAGCTCGTCAGGTTTGATCCCGGTTATGAAACGGTCTCTGTTTCTTCCCGTCTCGATGCCTTTGTATCCGGTGATGAATTTAAGTTCCTCGAATTCAACGCAGAAACGCCGGCCGGGGTTGGTGATCAGATGCAGCTCGAAAAAGTGTTGGCGAGGATTCCAATAATCAGCGAATTCCTGAAGGAAAGAAGTCATTGGACTCCGGAGCCGCATCGAAAGCTTCTGCAGGCTCTTTTTATCTCATACCGCCAGTTCGGCGGGACAAAGTCCAAGCCCAATATCGCTATCGTCGATTGGGAAGGTGTCTCAACTGAACCCGAGTTTCACATTTTGAGTGATTATTTCGAATCCAATGGGTTTCCTACGATTATTTTGGATCCTTCCGAAATTGAGTATGACGGCAATCGCGCTGTCGCAGGATCATTTGAGATCGACATATTGTACAAACGCGTTCTCATTCACGAGTTTCTTGAGAAATTCGGCGAAGGCCATCCGCTGGTTGAAGCTTACAAGGATGGTAATCTTTGTATGGTAAACAGCTTTAGGGTCAAGATTCCCCACAAGAAAGCACTTTTTGCCGTTCTGACCGGCAACCGTTATTCCCATCTCTTTTCAGAAGAACAATTGAATGCAATCCACAAGTCGATTCCCTGGACCCGCAGGGTTGAGGATGTGCGGACGTTCTACGGCAAAGAAGAGATCGAGTTGCTGGAGTTTATTAGATCGAACCGCGAGAGGTTTCTCCTTAAACCGAATGATGACTATGGCGGCAAAGGAATATCGCTGGGTTGGGAAAGAGATGAATCGGATTGGGAAATAGCACTATCCGCCGCGTTAAAAGATCCGTTCGTAGTACAAGAACGAGCTCCGATTACCAAGCAGGAGTTTCCGGTGTTCGAAAAAGACGCGAGACTGGAGAAGCTGTTAGTAGACTTTGATCCTTTCTTGTTTTTGAACGAAGTGCACGGCGGCATGGTCCGGCTCTCATCGGACTCGCTTGTGAATGTCACACAAGGGGGCGGTCAGACGGCACTTGTAGTCCTCGAGTAATATAAACCACTTAAAATCAGATATTTAGAAGAGAGCGTGCAGGTGAAATCAATCGCTCCGTAAGAAAGGTAGTTGACTACGTATATTTTTCGAGATATTATGTAGTCCACTACGTAATTGAGGTGAAAAGGATGGAAAGAGACTTTCTTACAGAACTTGGTTACCTGGCATTCGTGACGCGTCTAAAGCGCTTGAGCGACAACATGCTGCACGACGGGAGGAGGCTTTACCGGGAACTCGGACTCGATATTGAACCCAACTGGTACGCGGTCTTTAAGCTGCTTGATAAGTACGGCCCGCAAACGGTGACCGAGATCGCGGCGAGCATCGGTTTTTCTCACCCCTCAATCGTAAGCATCGTCAATA
>JABDKD010000047.1 GCA_013003215.1 Pyrinomonadaceae bacterium | reverse complement strand
ATAATCAGTGTTGTAAATATGCTTACTGGCTGGGGACTTGGTTATAAGGGATCCGAAGTGCCCGGAGATCCTGCATTTGCGGTAGTGTTCCTGGTCCTCGGGCTTATCGTTGCGCCAATCGGAATACTTCTTAGTAAACGATTTGGCGGCTGATTCAGAGAGGCAAAAATGAAAAGACCGAACCTGGACGGATCGGTCTTCAGATCAATTCTTTGCAAGGAAACTAAATCGAGGGGTCGGTCGCTTTGGCCGGCTCATTTTCATTCTGTTTGATCGTGCCTACGGAGGAATCCGAATAAAAGAATCGACTGCCGGTAGCAGAGATCCCAGTCGGAACCTGCGGATCAGCGTTTATCGAAAAGAAAGACGGCCTTGCATTTGTTCTCTCCTGAACCTGCATCCGGAAAATATATCCGTTGACCACAGGGTTTTCTCCCTTAAATTTCTCATCAAATCTAACAGATTCGATCAAACGGTCGAACGTTGGTGCAAAATTGCCCTGATTCTTAGCGGCGTATTGATACTGTGCTTTTCTAAGGTTATCGATCGACTGAACTGCAGCGGATTCGTTTCCGCTTTGAACCATCGACTGCCACGCAGGAACTCCAACACCGATCAAAAGCGCAATGATTGCGATGACAATCATGAGCTCGATCAGGTTAAATCCCGCTTGCCTGTTCTGCTTTTCTTTTACAAACTTCATTTAAGGACCACGACCTCCGACTAATTACACGCGAAACGCAGTGATTAGTTGCATTTAGTTCCCTCAATTTATAACACAAAATCTCGGCTAAGGAGAGTTTGGATCACAGCTCTTCGTCCTCAGCTGTTGCGGGGCGTTCTTCATCTGTGTATGTAATTGCGTGTTGAGACGAATCCAGGTAGTACGATCTCGTGCCGGTACCTGAAATTAGGCCCCTCGACTCCGGCTCGGCGTGGAGTTCGAAGCTTCGGTTTGACAGTCTTTTCAACGTGAACCGGTATCCATCGACCACCGGCACTTCCTTTCGAAAGGACCTCTCCAACAGATTCGTGCGAACCAATTCAACAAATCCCTTGGCGAATGTCCCTTTCCTGCGTGACGCAAAATATGCTTGAGCCGTATTAATCTTTGTCAGATGCGTGATCGCGGCAGCTTCGTTTCCCCTTCTGACCATAACCTGCCATGCGTAGCCACTGACAGAAATAAGCAACGCTATGACTGAAATAACAATCATCAATTCAAGCAGATTAAAACCGCGCTGATTCGGACTGATTTTGATTTCCATGTTTTGACCTCAGCTTTACTCACACCTGATAGACAGGATTAGTTTCAAAAATGAAGGCGAGTCCTGAATATTTGTAATGCGGCAACGATGCGAATTATCGAAAAAAATCCTGTAGAATAGATTAAAGCCCTTTTGGGCGATGCTCTTATGCGAGACTGGATACCCGAAAACGAAGAAGGAGCAGGCGCGGCTGTCGGGGCGCCTGCCAACCATTCTGAATCGCTAAATCGTTTGATCGGCGAGATCGGAAAGGTCATAAAGGGCAAAGATGACATTATCAAACTTGCGCTTGTGGCACTTGTTGCTCGTGGGCACCTACTCATTGAAGATGTACCGGGAATCGGCAAAACGACACTTGCAAATGCCCTCGCGAAATCGCTTGATCTTTCATTTCAGAGGATTCAGTTCACTTCGGATCTTCTGCCGTCGGATGTGATCGGAATTTCTGTTTTTAACCAGCAGACCGGCGAATTCGAATGGAAGCAGGGGCCCATCTTTGCAAATATTGTGCTTGCGGATGAGATCAACCGCGCGACGCCAAAGACTCAATCTTCATTGCTGGAAGCGATGGCTGAGGAACAGGTTACTAGTGAAGGCCTTACGCGAAACCTGCCGAATCCCTTCATGGTAGTCGCAACGCAGAATCCCGCAGAGCATCACGGAACATACCCATTGCCCGAGTCACAGCTTGACCGGTTTATGTTGAGGCTTCATGTGGGCTATCCGAGTGCTGCCCAGGAAAGGCAGATCATACTGGACAGAGCAATGAAAGATCCGATCGACACGATTCAGAAGGTTTTGTCACAGGGCGACTTGATTGCCGCTCAGGAAAGCGCCGCATCGGTTACCGTAGACGATGCCTTGATAGATTACCTGCTTAAGATTGTGGAGCTCACCCGACAGAATCCTGCGGTCGAATTGGGCGTAAGTCCGCGAGGGGCCCTTTCGCTGATATCGTCGGCGAAAGCATTGGCCGCGATCGAAGGAAGAGAATATTGTATTGCCGATGATATCAAGAGGTTGGTCCTTCCGTGCTTTGCTCACAGGATAGTTGTCAGTTCGGCGTCGTCCAAATTGAATCGGCGTTCACAAGAAGCCAACAAGATTCTGAAACAAATCATGCAGTCGGTCGAGGTGCCGGTCTGAACCGGTTGATCCGATGCTCAAGCGGATAAAACAGTTTTCGCAGCTTATTACTTACCGGGAGTTGCGAAACGGCCTGCTAGGAGGGGCGGTCGTCCTCGGGGGACTGGGGCTCGCGTTTTTGACCCTCTACGCTCATTCACAGGATAATCCGCGTCTGGCAAGCATTGCTGCAACAGCCTCACTAATCTTCGTCGTCCTTATCATTATTTTTGTGATCCCACCCCTGGCCAGAAACGCCAGTGCGGAGGCTTCGCAACTCAATCTACCTTTCGAATTCACCACCGGGGGCGCGGTCTTTGTAGGTTTGCTGGTGATTGTCGCTTTTGCCGCCTGGAACACGTCGAACAATCTTCTTTTTCTCGTATTATCGTTTATCTCTTCCGCGCTGATCGTTGGATTCGTCGCGGGTCACATCGGGCTTAAAAAGCTAGACGTGAAGATGAGATTTCCGGAAACCGTCTACGCAAACGAGCCGACCCCAATCGTGCTGAGCTTGCATAGCCGTAAACGATTGCTGCCTACGTTTTCGGTAACCGCGGAAGTACGTGGACGACGCGTTTATCCCGATGATCTGGAGAAAGTGCTGGGAGAGTTTCTGCCCGCGAAGTGGGCGGCAAGGATCGCGAAGCCTCCTTTGATAAAACACACCCTTGACTACTTCGTTCATATACCGCGAAAAGGATCAATTGAGTACCAACTCGATCATATCTTTGAAAAACGGGGGCGGTTCGAGATTAAGGACTTTGAGCTGTCAACCAAGTTTCCGTTCGCTCTTTTCCGGCATCGACGAAGGCTTCCCGCGCAGCGAGCCGAAATAGTGGTATTTCCAGAACATGTTCCGGTCGACACCGAAATGCTCAAGATCCCGACAGAAACAGGCAGTGCGGTTTCAAAGAAGAAGGGAATGGGGAGAGATCTGATAGGAATGCGGGAATATCAACCGCTTGACGATCTAAGGCATATTGACTGGAAGGCGACGGCCCGAACAAGTCGATTGGTGGTTCGGGACTTTGCCGCTGAAGATGAGCTAAAGGTCTTTGTGATTTTGGACACCCGGATCGTTAAGAACGAAAAAGAAAGATCAGTGCCGATCAGAAAGCGCATCGACCGGCTCCAAAAAGGACAATTAGAGGGAGAAAGCCATTCGCGGGTCGACCGCGCGGTAGGAAAAGCCTGCTTTCTTTTGTCTCACTACAATGGGATGGGAGCGGAAGTGGGACTTATTTCACAAGAAACTGAAATCGCAATCGATGAGGGGCGCAGCCATTATTATGACTGTATGCGGGCGGCGGCAATGGCTCTCCCGGAGTTTGTCGATGGGTTTGAACCGGGGGGATTTGATACCCGCGTTTCAGAATTTGCGGATGAATTACCGGATTGCCACGTTTTCATGATTCGCGCCAGAGATTCTTCACTTATGCCGCATGGAATTGAGTCTGCCCGGGTCCTGGATTTTTGAAGGTAAGTTTTTAGAAATATTTGTCACATAAAGGGTGCAGACGGTGTTCTTGTACTGAGGGCGATTGGTAAATGATAAGATGTTCCAAGGCGTGAAAACATTAGTGGACGTGATGTCCGGACAAACTGCGGCGGCACAAGAAGACATAGTTTTTGATGAAGCATTTACGCTTCATAATAGGACCGTATTCCGGGCTGCTTGTGCAATCGTTCACGATGCCGGATTGGCGGAAGATATCACCCAGGAGACGTTTATTAAGCTCTATCACAATATGGAGAGCATTACTGATGAGGAAATGCTCAAGCCCTGGCTGATTCGGGTGGCGCTAAACCTGGCGAAGAATACGATTCGCGGAAATTCGAGGGCAAACGCGCGGGAAGAAAGCTACGTCAAATTACATGGAGACCGGGAAGAGTTTACTGCGGAAAAAGAGTACGAGCAGTCTGAGACGGCGAAAGAGGTCAACTTGGCTCTCGACAAGATAAAGGAGCCGCTGAGGAGCTGTTTGATTCTGAAGCAGCAGGGGCTTTCGTACAAAGAAATTGCTGACTCCCTATCGCTCAAGGAAACCAGCGTTGGGACATATATTGCACGCGGGAAAAGAGAATTTGTTAGATTTTACGGAAAAATCGGAGGTGTCTCATGAACGGCAAATGTTTTGACATTGGCGTTTTGCAGACTTTTGTAGACGGCGAACTCGGTTCATCGAAGTCCGAGGAGCTTGTCAGGCATCTCTCGGTTTGTGATGACTGTACAGTTCTTGTCGCCGAACTGGAAAGTGAGAATGATCTAGCGTTTTCGGCGATGGATCAGGAACTCAACGTCCTTGTACCTACGGAAAGGCTCAGGACAAAGGTCTTTGCGTCGATTAACGAGATCGAATCCGGAAAATCTGCAGGATTTTGGGCTTCGGTTTCGGCGGCTCTTGGTCTTAACGGTCTCGCGGCTAGGCCGGGGATTGCCGCATTTGCGGCGGTTTTGATGTTTGTTGCATTTGCTGCGATTGGCCTGAAAGTTTTCAGCCCGGTGGAGCCTGTTCAGGTTGCAGTGAATCCGACTGAAGAGGATACAGTTGAGATTGTGGATCCCCCGGCAGACCCTCCGACTAGTACGGCCAATGAAAACATCGATATCGATCCGCCGTCCCGAACAGGAGATACAGTCATTCCGAATCCTAGTTCGCCCACATCGGTTCAGGCACCGGTCAGGGCGATGAGGGCATCTTACAGGGAAACACCAAGACGCACTCGAAGAACTCCGAGGAGAGCGGTAAGCACTACGGCTGCTTCGCCTCCGGCACCAAGCCCGAACCTCGCAGCTGAAGACAGCTATCTTCGCACCATCGCAACACTTAGTCGCACGGTTGATGAGAATAAGGATTTCGTTTTGAGACCGAAGGAAAGAGTATCATTCGAGCGTGACCTGGCTGTGGTTAACGACGCGATAAAGAAGATGAAGGGCGAAGTCCGAAAAAATCCTAGGAACACGGCAGCCCGTGAGGTCCTGCGTTCGTCTTACAAGAGTAAGATTGACCTGCTGAATTCTGTTGCGGAAAGAGCAGACACGGTTGCGACCCTGGATTAACTAAAATGCAACTTCACCGACACAATTTCAAAATAACCGTTCTAGTAACGGTCTTCTCGATCCTTTTTCCTTTAACGGCGGTTTCTCAGTCAGCGGTAAATTGCAAAGAGAAAAAACACCAAAAGAAGAAAGTGGTGAGTTCCGTAAAGGTCCCGATAAGGGCTAGTTTCCACAAGACTAACGGAATTTTTGCGAGATTCGGCGTCGGTGACACTGAAAAAGCAATCGCCGTCAGTCCCAAAGTTTTTGTGTCCTTTTGCGTGTCGAGTGCACCTGTGAAGATAAATGGCTGGAAGCGAAAAGAGGTACGGGCGTTCGTAAAAGGACGGGAAGATCTCAAATTCCGGGTCCGTGAACGAAACCGCTCTGATAAGAAACCTGCATGGGTTGAGTTGTTAGGAGTGGAGAAAGAGGGACGGACACGAGTTATCGACAGTTGTATTTCCGGGCGTTCGGTTGAGTTGGACGTGCCGTACGGGGCGTCGGTTTCAATCCTTGGTAAGTCCGGCCAAACCTCTGTCGAAATTGACTCGATTAAAAAAGCGAAAGTGGACATCTACGCTGGAGATATTTCGGTATCAAACATTTCATACGGTCTGCAGGCGTTCACAAAGGAAGGAGGGGTATCTGTCCGCAACTCAAGCGGAAGCATGAATATGCAAACGGTTTCCGGTAACATCGTTGCGTTCGAGACCGATATCAACGAGATTGGCGACTCTTTCAAGGCAAAGACACGTTCGGGTTCGATCACGATGCAGTCCATCGGCCAAAAGGACGTCGAAGCTTCGTCGATATCCGGATCGATAAATTACGTCGGTACTACGAAGGATTACGGAAATTATTCGTTTACTACTACAAACGGTCTTATTACGCTTGCTCTGCCGTCCGCCGCTTCGTTTAAATTGAAAGCTGCTTACGGTGGCTCGTTTATTTCGGAGTTTCCGCTGGAAGATATAGAAAAAGAAGCAGGCGGTTCAACGGTCTATTTAACCGGAATGCTGGGTTCAAATAACGGGGCCACAGTAACGA
>JABDKD010000039.1 GCA_013003215.1 Pyrinomonadaceae bacterium | reverse complement strand
GAGCTGTATAGATGACATGCTGGTCCTTGAGCCTATCGTCACGGCCTTCCCAAAAACCGACAACATTGTTCGAACTCAGACGCTTGATTTCATAGGTCTGATTCATGCGGGCTCTGAGTTTCAAATTGACGGGCTTAAATTTCTTAGATTCGGCTTCCTCCTTGAGCTCATTGAAATTCTTCCCTGCCTGCGCAAAAATGCGTTTTGCTGTTTGCTCCGTGACCCAGGACTTCATTCTGAGAAACGGAGTCTTGTCCCCCTGTCCGCGTTCGATTTCATATCGCCAGCTGCCACCAAGTGATGTTTCGACCACATTCCAGCCATATCCGGCCGATTCGTTCGTGTGAACAAGAATAACACCCGCAGCCCCCCTACGAGCCGCTTCTTCGTACTTGTAAGTCCAACGTCCATAATATGTTAGGGCCTTACCACCGAAACGATCCGGGTCTTTTTCCGTCGGTTTTGGATCGTTGACAAGCATCACTAGTATCTTGCCCCTGTAATCACTTTTCTTACCCTTGTAGTCATTCCATTTTTGTTCCGGTGCATCGATCCCGTACCCAACAAAAACCAGCTCATTGTTGATGTTTACCCGTTTCCGCTGCGCGGAGGTGGACACGACGAAATCTCTTCCGAAATCATAATCGAAGGTGGCCTTCTCGTCGCCGATACGCAAAACAGCGTCCTTGTTGGCCTTTACTGCAATCAGATTCACCGGTTGAAAGAAGCTCCCATTGTTTCCGGGTTTTATTCCATAACTTGCCAACTGCATTGCGATGTAATTTGCGGCGAGTTCTCCACCTCGACTTCCGGGTGCACGGCCTTCAAATCCATCATCAGACAAAAACTTAATGTTACGCTTTATCTCATCTACGCTAAATAACTGTGCAAACTTACTTTCCTGCTGGGCAGATATGCCAGAAACCGCAAGTACGACAAACAAAAACAAAGTGATTTTCTTAGTCAGATTCATACCTTCTCCATCAGATGGGGCCCACAATCTACCCTGTAATTAGACTCATCGCTTCAGAACGAGTCCTCGGGTCCTTTCTAAATCCTCCCAGTACCGCCGATGTCACGGTCTTCGCGCCAGGTTTCTTCACACCGCGCAACGTCATGCAGGTATGCTCAGCTTCCATTACTACCATCACACCCAGCGGTTCCAGCTCTTCAAAAAGCGTATCCGCAATTTGTTTGGTCAACCGCTCTTGGACCTGCAACCTGCGTGCATAAATCTCGGCGACCCTCGCAAGCTTGGACAAACCTACGATTCGCCCCCCTTTCGGGATGTAAGCGATGTGGACATTCCCGACAAAAGGGGCCAAATGATGCTCACAGACCGACGCTATCGCAATATCCTTCACGATTACCATCTCATCATGCGAGTCCCCTGGCAGCGGCACGACCTCCGACTTGGGATCACTCCACATTCCTTCGGTAAGTTCCGCGTAAAAATTCGCGACCCGCTCAGGCGTTTTTCTCAATCCATCGCGATCGGCGTTTTCGCCCATGCCTTCGAGCATGAGTCGAACCCCGTCCGCAATCTTTTTTCTATCAACCGGTGGCTGTTTTTCCGACAACGCTTGCCCCCTCATATTTCTCAGCGCATCTTGCGTTAACTTCCGCGAGCGCCCTTTTTACTTCGATACCTTGGTTTTTGGCACCACTCTTAACTTGGTCGAATTCAGGTTTGACATTCACAACCCTGCCTCGAAACCTGGCAACTTTCACGTCGATCTCTCCAAAGCTCGTCGTGACGACTTCCAGATCCCTTTTCAGGCACTCTCGAACCACGTTTTGTGTCCTGATACCAATGGCCGGGGTTTCAGTATAAATCAATTCAACGAGTATTTCCTTTTCGGATGGTTTGCAGAGAATCGACACGAGAGTTGCAGGACGTCCTTTCTTCATCTGAATCGGCGTATACCAGCAATCGAGGGCACCGCGCGAAATGGCTTCAGTCATTACATGGCCGAGCAATTCCCCTGTGCAGTCGTCGATGTTCGTTTCCAGCATGATGAGAGTTTCTTGTTCAAGAGCCGCAGAATCCTTGATCTGACCAACGGTCATTCTCAAGACATTCGGATAACGGTCATACTCGCGTGTTCCGGCACCATACCCGATTCCATCAGCAATGAAGGAATCGGGCGACTCAAATGACTCACAGAATTCAACAAGAATTGCTGCACCGGTAGGCGTGAGCAGTTCTCCTTCCATATTTCCGTTGCTAAACGGGACCCCGTTCAAGAGTTCTGCAACGGCAGGAGGCGGAACCGGATATGTCCCGTGATCAATTTCAACAGAACCCGAGCCCACGTTTATACCGTGTGCCACGCACCTTTCGATTCCCAACAAATCCAGTCCTATGCATGCTCCGACTACATCGATGATCGCATCCATTGCGCCCACTTCATGAAAATGGACACTTTCCACATCCGTTCCATGCACTTTCGCCTCGGCTTTTGCCAGTCTCGAGAACACTGAAAGTGAACGTGACTTAACTGAATCGTCCAGATCGGACCCCTCGATCAATTTACGTATATCCGAAAGGTGTCTGTGTTCATTCTCTTTCGGATAAACAGTTTCTACATGAATTGCGCCGATTCCGGACCTGTCTACCTTCGACACATTGAGATCAAACTTAGGTATGTCGAGTTTTGAAAGCTCTCTCTTTAAAACCTCAGGATCCACACCCAGCGCGATCATGCCGCCGAGAATCATATTCCCGCTGGCACCTGAAAAACATTCGAAATAAAGCGTTTTCATGAATTTTCGATGTTAGAGTTTGGAGGTTCGATTTGCAAGGTAAAAATGGGTCGAAACCTGTATCGAGCAGCACTATTCAATCCCCCAGATTTGCTTCGTCAATAAAGGCAGTACTTCCCCTGCGACATTCCTTACAGATTCGTCGCAAATAGCCGACAGGGGTGTCTCTTCAGGGTTTACCTCAATTAGAAATGCACCCGCGCTCTTTGCCGCCAGCGGGATCGAAGCCGCAGGGTAAACAACTGCGGATGTACCGACAAGGATGAAAATGCCGGAATCAGCCGCTGCCTCCCTGGCAGTCTCAAACGCTCCTGATGGCAGCATTTCGCCAAACAAGACGACATCCGGTCGAAGCTGGCCTTTGCACGTACATTCGCTCGGCTCGTGCGGGGACTTTTTGTAGTCGAGATCGAACAAGTTACCGCAAACAGTGCACCTGGCCCTGTTAATATTGCCATGAAGCTCGACAATGTTCTTCGAACCGGCCCGGTCATGAAGTCCATCGACATTCTGGGTTGCAATAAGAAAAGACTCAACGCATTCTTCGATATTCGCAAGAGCGTAATGGGCTGCATTTGGCTCGCAAGCACTCAGAAGTTTCCGGCGGTGATCAAACCACTCCCAAACTTCATTGAGGTCATCCCGGACCATTTCCGCTGATGAAATCACGTCAAATGGCATCCCCTTCCATACGGCGCTCTCTCCTCCACCCCTGAATGTCGGCACCCCGCTTTCCGCCGAAATTCCGGCTCCGGAGAGCACGCAGACCTTGGAAATATCTACAGATTCCGGAATTCTCATAAAGATTCTCACGCACCTTCGCCGACAAAGACCGCAGCGACGTTGCTAAGGTCGGAAGTAGGTCGCTATACTTCAAGCTTTGACTATGACTTTACTGGAACTACAGGATCAGCTCAAGACACTTGTAAGGGCAAAAGCAACAGAGATTTACGGCGAAGACCCCGGCAAGATAGCGGTGGAAGTGCCGCCAAAGACCGAATTCGGCGACCTCGCGTTTCCCATTGCTTTTGAATTGGCGAAGAGATTAAAGGCGTCTACCGGTGAAAAGCAGAACCCGCGAAAGATCGCTGAGGAAATCCGTTCAGACTTGCTTGCCCTTGAGATTGTTCAGGATGTGCAAATAGCGGGCCCCGGTTACCTGAACGTATTTTTGGACCGCCCCAAGCTGCTGAACCTCGCAGTCTCCTCCGAACCACCATTTAAGAAAAGCCCTGATTCGCCGGGTAAAATCTGTGTTGAGCATACGTCTGTAAACCCAAACAAGGCGGCACATATCGGGCACCTGAGAAATTCAGTATTAGGCGATACCTTTGTTCGAATACTGCGTTCAGCCGGCGAAGATGTTGAGATTCAGAACTATATTGATAACACAGGTGTTCAGGTTGCAGATGTAGTCGTCGGTTTCATACACATGGAAGGGATGGATCTGGAAGCGATCAAGTCCCTGGACGCAAAACTTCAGTCGGAAGGTAAAAACTTCGACTTTTATTGCTGGGATCTTTATACGAGAGTTGGAATTGAATATCAATCAAACGAATCGTTGGTTGAAAAGCGTGCGGAAACGCTTCATTCAATTGAGGAGGGAGATAACAAGATCTCAGAATTGGCGGATTACGTCGCGACCAGGAATGTCGAATGCATTCTTAAAACGATGGAGCGGATTTCAATTCGTTACGATCTTCTGCCTCGTGAATCCGAAATCCTCCACCTGCATTTCTGGCAAAAGGCCTTTGAAATGATGAAGGAAAGGAAAGTAATCCAGTTGTCTGAGTCCGGCAAGCACGAAGGATGCTGGGTGATGCCGTTCGAATCGCATGAAGGCAGCGATGACCACGAAAATGACAAGATACTTGTGCGTTCTAACGGAACCGTTACCTATACAGGTAAAGATATTGCCTACCAGATGTGGAAACTGGGGCTCCTGGGCCTCGATTTTAAGTACCGGCCATTTACTACTTACAAGAATGGACAAGAGGTGTGGATAACGACTGCAAACGATAAAAGGGCAATTGCTCCAAAGCGGCAGTACGGATCCGCGGGGCGTGTCTATAACGTGATCGATACCCGCCAGTCTTATCCGCAACAGGTTGTGAAACAGGGAGTTGCAACGATTTTCCCGGAAAAGGGCGAGGCTGCGAGTGTTCACCTTTCCTACGAAATGGTTGCGTTATCTCCGCGTGCTGCAGAAGAGCTCGGATTCAAACTGTCGGAAGAAGACCGGCAGAAGTCATTTATCGAGATGTCCGGCCGCAAGGGTCTCGGTGTGAAGGCAGACGACATGATCGACCGTCTTGAAAAGAACGCCCTGGAAGAAGTTAGTGAACGAAATCCGGATCTTGAAAAGGACAAGCAGGAGAACATTGCCCGCCAAATTGCCGTAGGCGCCCTTCGGTACTTTCTTTTAAAGTTCACGAAAAACACTGTGATCGTCTTCGATTTTAAGGAAGCTACGGCATTTGAGGGTGAGACCGGCACATATTGCCAGAACGCGACCGTGAGGCTCAATTCGATCTTCAGAAAACTCGATTCAGAAATCGCGAATCGGGCCCTTGATTCTCTCGATTCCCGACGCGAAAAGCTGGTTGAGTATTTTGGCGAAAAGGAAGGAAATGGGCTCTGGGCGGTAGTTATCCTGGCACTCCGTCTTGAAGAATCCGTCAAACAGGCAATTACCCAGGCAGAACCGGCCGTAATTGCCCGTTACACTTTTAATCTGTCTAAGGCCTCGAATCTGTTTTACCAAAAACATCGAATTCTTGATGAGAAGGACGAGGACAGGCAGGCCCTTCTGATCGCAATAGCGGAAACGTCCCGACGTGCGCTAACCGCCTCGTTGGCCATTATGGGCATCGAAGTCCCGGAAAGAATGTAAAGTTTAGGCCCGCAAATTGCAGACATTCGGTTGGAGAAGCCGTTTTCGGTGAAAAATACTCGTATTAGAAGGGGTTCTTGGCAATTCAAATAATAGCGCTTGCAATTTGCAAAAAAGGGCCTTGAGTCATACATTTAACTACTTCAAGTTAGTGATATGTTGATCGTCATGAAGCCTGATGCGACTCAATCTGAGATTGAACGTGTCAGCCAAATAATAAAGGATCTGGGATACAGGCCTCACCCTATGGCGGGTTCGACCCGTACCGCTATCGGCATCACCGGTAACGACGGATCTTTGGATAGTGCCCATTTCGTCAGCCTTTCCGGAGTTGCGGAAGCAATTCGTGTCACGAAACCATACAAACTCGTCACCAGAGAATTGAAACCCGAGAGATCGATGATAGCCGTCGGTGACTCATTTATCGGGGGATCGGAACTAGCTCTGATCGCGGGTCCTTGCGCTGTTGAGACCTATGACCAGGTTTTTGAAACAGCAGAGGCGGTTGCGGCGACAGGTGCAAAGTTCTTTCGGGGCGGTGCTTATAAACCGAGGACCTCTCCTTATGCGTTTCAAGGAACCGGGGAGGAGGGATTGAGAATCCTTTCGGAGGTTCGCAGCCAGTTCGGCTTGAATATCGTCACTGAGGCGATGGATGAAAGAGGGGTTGACCTCGTTGAAGAATACGGCGATTGCATCCAGATCGGTGCCCGCAACATGCAGAATTTTTCATTGCTGAAATACGTCGGGAAAAGTAACAAACCCGTGCTGTTAAAAAGGGGCATCTCAGCGACCATGGAGGAATTCTTACTTGCCGCCGAGTACATAATGAATGAGGGTAATTACAATGTGATCCTCTGTGAGCGTGGAATTCGAACTTTCGGAACACACGCTCGCAACACCTTGGATCTTTCTGTGGTTCCTGCTGTAAAGGCTACATCGCATTTACCGATTATCATTGACCCTTCTCACGGAACCGGCAAGAATTACATGGTTGGTCCGATGGCGAAGGCGGGGGTTGCGGTCGGTGCGGATGGCCTGCTGATCGAAGTACATCCAAATCCAAGAGAGGCGCTCTGTGACGGCGCGCAGGCTTTGCTTCCCGAGCAGTTTCGACTTCTCTCAACTGAGCTTCATGCCCTTCGATCCTCGTTAAAGCCTGAACCCACTGCTGTTTCTGTGTAGTTTAAGAATTTTGGAAGGAAATCAAAAAATAAAAGGGACTGCCGATGAAGCAGTCCCTTTTGCTATTCAGTTCGATCTTGGTCTACTCGACGAAATCTAGCTTCAAAACGCTGTTGAACATCATCACGCATGCAATCACCGCAGCTGCAAATGCCATAGTTATCGGGACGAAACGCACGACATCGGGAAAAACTGCGCCGCTCAATTGGGCCGCGCCTAATCCGAGCAGTACTCCCACTGAGACAATCACACCCCGACCAACGAGCCAAGCAGGTAACGAACTGCCGGCGGCTGAAGGAAGAAAGAAAGGCAGAACCGCAAGCGCACCGATGACAAATCCCATAAACACACCTTCAAGAGACAATAATGACTGGTTTTGTCCAAAGTCTAGAGACAAAAAGAACAGTACAAATGTTGTTTCCACAAATGAAGATCCGTTGCGACTAAAAATGCTGCCTGTCATATGCTTCTCCTTCCCGTGACCTTTTATTTCTTCTCGCTAAACTGCGAATACGCTACCCGAAACAATTCTGAAAGAGCTTTCGCCGTATCATCCGAAAGATTTTTATCCGCGCGAAGGTGAGCCTCCACTATTTCCGGCGTCGCTTCATGAGGATAGTAAACAACCGGTTCCACCTCATTTTCACCACGCTTCGACATAACCCTGTCGATTGGCATATCCAACCAATCGGTTAGCCTTGCAATATTGTCTGCATCCGGCTTCCCTGTTCCATTTTCGATACGAGACAGCGTCGAAGCTGAAACCTCAGTCTTATCAGCAACATCCCGAAGACTCAAACCCAACTCGTGTCGCCTCCGCTTTACGGCGCGACCGAGTTCGATAGTACTTATCATCCCATCGCTGTTTTGTTTTCTAACCATAATATTCTCCATTACGAACACCGGCTTAGTCCGGCTTTTGTCTCATCTGTAAAACAATTTATCACAGGATTATTTTAAATGCAACACCATGTTTCATACTTGCAACACATGAATACTTCTGGTACATTGTTTCATAGATGCAACAAGTTGAATCTGAAGACAGGCCTTGGAGCCGAATTTCAAAGGAGCAAATTATGATCAGCAGCAAGACAACGGAGCGCCCCAAGAAGATATTGGCCTTTCAATCGCCGCTCCCTTCTTTTCCTGAATCGAAGACTTCTCCTCTTTCGCGGATCCGGGAGTCGCTAGGGAATGAGACCTGCGCAATGGCACGCACGTTCGGCGATCAGGTTTCGGCCAGACAGATCGAAATCGCCCGTGCTCTCGCATCCAAGGTTGGAATCGACGAGCGGGAATTGGCCCTGGAGGTGTTTGATTGTGAGTTTCTCGAACTTTCAAAGAGAGCCGCTGCGTTGCTGATCCGATATCTGGAAGATGCGGGCTCTTGTGACCTGGCGAGTCTGAACATGCGCCTTGCCGGGTAGCGAAAACAACAAAATCGCCGGGTCGCGGAATTACCGTCCGACTATTCTCCATTAAGTCGAAACCTCACCCGCGGCGCGGCGTCCTTTCTAAACCCCCTACTTCTTTGTTCCCGTAAAGCTCAGGGGCTCCGGCATCATCGGAACGGTCAGCGTGCCCGTGATCGAATCACCTTCTTTCGAACCTTTCATTCTCAAAGCGAGTTCCTGCCCTTGAAAATCAGACAACACGGTCGCGGAAAACTTTGCGCCGGTCACCACGCCGGATTCTATAGCGCCATCTCCAAGCATGGACTGCATTTTCCCCGTAATCTCCGTTCCGGTTTGCTTAAACTGGATCGTTACCGGCAATTCTTGACCCTGCGCGTCCACCAAAACCGACCATTCACCGGAAATATCCACTGGTTCACTAACGTTTGCATCCTGATCGCCGGAAAAATCCTTCTCATTGCCAAACGCGTCATAGACCGAGATTTCATCTGCAAATGATTTAACCTGATCCAGAATGTCTTCCGCATCACCAACGATCACAACGGATACTTTCTCAGGATGAATATATTTTCTGGCGACACGTTGCACATCCTCAGCCGTAACTGCCCTAACTCTATCCCTGTAGGTCTCCAGATAATCTTCCGGCAGTCCCTGCAGCAGCTGCGAGACAACGAGGCCGATCAATCCGCCTTGAGTCTCGGCACGGATCGGAAAAACGCCCGCAAGAAAATTCTTGGCGTCGTTGAGTTCATCTTCTCCGACAACATCGTCCCGAATCCGGTTGAGCTCGAAAAAGAACTCCTTAAGGGATTCTCCGGTAACCGCAGACCTCACTTCCGAGGTGGCCTCAAAAGCCCCTGCGTGCCTCCTCGCGTAGATTCGCGAATAGGCACCATATGTGTATCCCTTCTCCTCGCGCAGATTCATAAACAGCCTCGACGAGGCTCCGGCACCAAGAACTTGATTCATCAGGAGAAAGTCGAAATAGTCCGGACTTGTCCGCTCGATAGCGATGTTTGATAAGACTATGTTCGCCTGGGTGGATCCCGGACGGTCTACGATCTTCATCAATCGCCGTTCATAAACCGGGATATCAGCAAACTCCCTTTCAGGCTCTTTTCCCTTCTTCCATCCGGCGAAATGCTCCTCGAGCTTCGCGCGCAGTTCATCAGCACTTACGTCTCCTACAGCAACAACCAGCGCATTGTTGGGTACCAGACCCCGTCTCCAGGAATCTACGAGCTGGTCCTGTTTGAGTGCTCCAAACTGAGATTCAGAAGGAGAATTAGTGCCGTAAGGGTGATCCCCATATACGGTCGCAGCAACCATTTCATCGGCGAGGAAATCCGGTTGGGACCGCTGGTATTTTAACCCTTCGATCGCGTTCTGCTTGTAGAGCTCGAGTTCTTTCTTCGGGAATGTCGGCCTAAGAAGAACCTCCGACATCAATCCGACCATTTTCGAAAAGTGTGGGGACAGCATAGAAGCCCGTAAGACCGTATTATCAAAACCGGAACCGACTGAGAGGCTTCCGCCAAGGCTGTCGATCTTCTCAGCGAGTTCCCGGCTGGAATAATGTTCCGTTCCCTCTGTCAGCATGGAGGACATCGCACTGTTAACACCGGTACCGTCGTTTGGATCATCTATATCCCCGAACCTGAAACCGACACGTATGTTAATAGTGGGAAATCTTCGGTCTTCGATAACAACCGCTTTGAGGCCGTTTTCTAATTCAAATGCGACAGTCTGTGGGATATTGAATGGTACTGCCGACAGTGCCTCCGGGGGCGACTTACGAAAATCTTCGTTCATATTCTCTCGAAGCTCCTATTGTCCTTTCGCGGGCACAATGTCCAATAGAGCCCTTTCTTCTGTGTCTAAATATTGCGAAACCGCCTTTGATATCTGTTCCGGCGTAATTGTGATAAGCCTATCAATCTCAGTATTTACAAGATTTGAATCGCCGTCGTACAGCGTGTACTCTGCAATCGCCTGAGCCCTCGACAGCGAGCTTTGCCGTCCGCGGGCTTCATCTGTAATGAGTTGATTACGCAGCTTTTCCATCTCGCTATCGGTCGGTCCTTCCGCTGCCAGCGATTTAATCTCGTCTAGAATTACTGTGCGAATCTCTTCCAGGTCCCGGTCCGGCTTCGGAATCGCGCCAATCATTATTCCCGACGGTCCCCGCCTTTCATCGGTAAAGCCGAATAACTGGGTCACGGATTCTGCGCCTTTCACGAGTTTCTGGTAAAGACGCGAACTATCTCCGTCGTAGAGGAGCTTTCCAGCCAGGTACAAGGCATAGAACTCGTCGGTCCTGCGCGCCGGGGCTTTCCAACCCATCAGAAAAGCAGGTAACGGAGCAAGTTTATCCTCATATTTTCGATACTTTTCAGCGACGCCATCCGGTTCGGCAACATCTATTGACGGAGACTTCGGTTGCGAGGGTATAGACCCGAAGTATTGTTCGATCAGGCCTTTGGCTGTTTCAGTCTCAAATGCCCCTGATAGAACAAGAACAGCGTTGTTTGGAGCGTAATAGATCCGGAAAAACTCCTTGACATCGTCGACCGTGGCCGCGTCAAGGTGCTCCATCGAACCGATCGTTGAATGTGCGTTAGCGAA
>JABDKD010000036.1 GCA_013003215.1 Pyrinomonadaceae bacterium | reverse complement strand
GTACTAAGAAGTGAGGATAACTCCTTCTACTCGTTCCCATTCGGAGCGACCGGTGATATTCCCGCTCCAGGCGATTTTGACGGTGACGGAACAGCAGATCCTGCCGTTTTCAGGCCTTCCAGCGCGACATGGTTTATCCTTCGCTCAAGCGACGGCGGTACAACGATCCAGCCGTTTGGCGCTAACGGGGACGTTCCGATCGTCGAAGACTTTGACGGTGACGGGACCGATGACATCTCGATCTACAGGCCGTCGGTTTCCGAGTGGTGGCTGAACAGATCGACCGATGGTGTTGTGGCGTTCCAATTTGGTTCAGCAGGAGATAAGACTGTACCTGCGGACTTCACGGGCGACGGCAAGGCAGACGTTGCGTTCTGGAGAGAGTCGACCGGAGAATGGTTTGTTCTTCGGAGCGAAGATAGTTCGTTCTTTTCATTCCCATTTGGGCAGTCCGGCGATGTTCCGGTGCCGGGTGATTACGATGGAGACGGGACGGCGGATGCTGCCGTCTTCAGGCCTTCGGTCAACACATGGTTTAAGTCACAGTCTACCAACGGGTTCGAGGCTGTTGATTTTGGAGCTGCAGGGGATGTGGCTGTACCAAATGCGTTCGTCAGACAATAATCGGGTTTAGTTTTTTGCCAGAATGTCCGGGTCCTTTGGGCCCGGCTTTTTTTTGCGCGGAACAAGTAAGCAATCTGAACTAGAAACTAGAAACTTGAACCCTGGAACTTGGAACTTGGAACTTGGAACTTGTCACCTCGAACTTGGAACCTGGAACTTGAAGGTAACGACTAACCGTTCGAGGCCGCAAGAAGTGCTTCCCTCATTTCTCCCGCGCTGTTCCAACGCCCCTCAACCTGTTTTGAAAGCGACCGTTCGATCACGGACGCGATTGAAGGAGGAACCTCTACATTTCTCGCGCTAAGTGGAATCATGGGTTTTTCGAAAATCGCCTTGACTGTCTCCGAAATCCCGGCTTTGGGAGAGATATTCAACGGGTGCATTCCAGTAAGAAGGCTGTAGGCGGTCATTCCGACCGCGTAAATGTCCGATGGCGGCCTTACTTCTTTGAAATCCCTGACCTGTTCCGGCGGCATGTAAGCGATGGTGCCTGCAACGTCTCCTACCATTGTGACCCCGCTCATTCCGGTCTGTTTGTAGCTTTTTGCAAGCCCGAAATCGGTTAGCTTTGAGATGTACTCGGGAAAAGTACCGTCTACAAGAATGTTTTGTTCCTTGATATCTCGATGAACGAACCCAAGACCATGCGCAAAATGCAATGCTGACAAGGTTTGCTCGATAATCGAAACCACCTCTTTGTAATGCAGTTTTCCGCCGCGGGACTTCGCAAGCTTCGAAGCGTCCATTCCGCCAACATACTCAGAAACCAGATAGACTATTCCGTTATGGGTTCCGTGCTCAATGTAGCTAACAATATGAGGATGCTGCAGGCTCGCCGCAACCTCGATTTCCCTCATAAACCTCTTGAGAGACTGTTCACTCACCGCAACTTCAGGCAAGAGCGTCTTGATCGCTACCACGCGACCATCCGCAACTGACCTCGCAAGCATCACACTTCCCATACCGCCCTGGCCGAGCACCTTCACCATTTGATAGTTGGGCACGGGCTGCGGGTGCTCTCGCAATCTCTTCCGGCAATCCTGACAAAGGTAAGAGAGTTTTGAATCCGGCGAAGAGGCAGCTGCTTCGGCAAGAATCCCGCAATTCAAGCACTCGACGGTAATCACCGAAGGCATTGTCGAGTGGAAATCGGCCTGTCCAACTTGCTGAGTTGGCTGTGGATCAGCCATTACCTCAACCTCGAGGACGGTCTCACCGCCTTGAATCCGGTCGCCGGATTTCAAATGAACTGCATCAACCTTGAGGCCATTCACAAAAGTTCCGTTTGTGGAGCCAAGGTCTCTAAGGAATATTTGAGGTGGAGCGATTTCCAGAAGACAATGATGACGCGAGAAAAAACGATCTTCGGGCAGACAGAAATGAGCCGATTCGCTTCTGCCGATCAAAAACGTCTCGTGCTCGTCGAACGTAAATACACGTCCTGTATGAGGGCCGGCAATAACCGTAAGAGTAACTCGCATCTAATACGATTCTAGTCGAATATGGCGCCTAGGATTCCGCCAATGATTAATAGCATCGAAAGCACAAAACTGATTCCCCCGAGAACCAGTCCAATAATCGCCAATTCTTTGCCGCCGTACTTATCCGGGTCCGTGTTTACTCGATTCATGCCGATAAAACCCGTGATCGCGGCACCTGCGCCCAGCGGAATACCAAGATAACAGCACATAAGTACCAAACTCAGGATACCGAGCACGAGGGAAACAGTCGCCAACGTCTTATCAGGTGTAACCGTCGCCTGATATGTTTGCGGCGCGGCAAACGGTTGTTGAGCCATTTGCTGCGGGGCGGGATTAGGCTGAACCTGAGCGGGTTCCTGCTGCTCCCAATTCTGGTTTGTAACTCTGGGAGAATCCATATAAACGGTTGGAGTCGCATCCGCATCCGCATCGCCTCCCGCAGTCTCCATTAACAGTTCGCCGTCCGAAAGGCAGAAGTTCAGATTATCGTCGTCGTACTGCTGATTGCATTTAGGACAAACTTTCATATCGTCTCACTTTCTAAGTTCAAGCTTGGAAAACGCGATAGGAATATCATCACTCGTATATATCCCCGCTACACCGTCTTTGTATCTCACCGAATCGCGAAGCTTCTTGACCGACTCCCCGTTTATGAAAAACTCCAATGAACTACCATCTGCTCGAATCTCCAAATGGTTTTCCGCCGCTCCTTGCTTGATCGCATCAGACTTGCGCCAGGTTACAAGGACCCTTTCTTTCTTATTTCTATGCTGCACTATCCGATATGTTCCGTTGTCGGTTCGAATAAGAAGCGCATATCCTTTTGTGAGCACAGAATCCGGTTCACTGTGCACTACCAATCCAACTCCCGAGCCCGCCTCTTCGCCCGTGATGTTTCTCAGTGTCAGACTAGTCGACCCATCCCACGTCTCAATCTTGCGGCTCAAAACGACGTAGTAATACTCATCCACAGAAGTAAGCACCAAATCCCCGCTCCTTACCTCAGCGCGGATGAAATCGTTATCATCAATTTCCCATTTGGACAGAACCTCCTCTTCTTCGAGACTTCGATCAGGGTCACCCAACCTGTTATCTTCTCGTCCATTTGTCTTTTCTTCGGGTGTCGGATCCGAAGTGGTTGCGGTATCCGTTGGAACGAATGCAATAAATCCGATCAAACCACCGCCGCAGACCACCATAAGAACAAAGACAATTCCAACGACAAGAAGCCAAGTTTTCGAACTCTTCGGTTTCTGAGGAATGTCATACCGAGGTTCTGTTCTGATCTCTTCCTGGGGAGGGGTGGTCTGAATCGTCTTCTGTTCGACGCTTTCTCGCGCCTCGGGCACCATTATCGTCGGGGGCGGGCCTCCGGAGGCAGGTGCGTGGTCCAGAACAGACCCGTCTTCAAGACAGAAATTCAGACTGTCATCCTCATAAGTCGTATTACACTTCGGGCAAATCTTCATCTGGGGTTGTTTGTGCTTACTGATGCTGTAGGGACAGCGTTAAATCCGTAACAATGATTCTATTTCAAATCGCTGTATATGCAAACACAAAAACGGAGTTCGTTAAATCATTGAAGTCCCGCAACGACCACAGAACTTAACGTTGGGTGGATAGGTGGAATTGCATTTATAACAACGGTTTACGGAAGGCTCAGTATCCGATCCCGCACTACTCGCGGCCGTTTGGGATTGCTGCAATCCGGGTCCGCCGGCAGGAATATTCTGACCGCATCTGCCGCAGAACTTTGAGTTAGCAGGGAGCCTGACCAGGCACCTGGGACAGGCAAAGCCACCGGGGGAATCGCCCTCACTGACCATCGTAAACTCCCGGTTTCCACATCGGCCGCAAAATTGAACGCCTTCCGCGAACTTGGAATTACATTTGTTGCACGCAACAATACCGGGCATCAAAGAACTAGCCGCTCCACTGCTGCCGGCCCCCTGGGACGGCGACGGCTGACTTCCCCGCACCGGCCGAAGCTGAGCCTGAATTACCTGTTCTTCACCGCCTTCACGCAGCTCGATCACTCGTTCATCGTCCCGTTCACCCTTCTTCGCTACACGCAAAATATGCTGCCCGGCCGGCACAGAGCTCAAAATCAGGCGTCCGGAACGACCTATATTGCCTTTTCGCTCATCGTCGATATAGACTTCTGCTCCTTCCGGTGCCAATACGGTGAGCTTGGGTGCCTCGCTTGCGCTGCCTTCTCCGACATCAGAAGCCGCGGCTTCAAGGCTGTCAATCCAGTCCGATACTGTTGAAGTGCGTTTCTCAGGTTCCTTGGCCAGGGCATCCATAATCACCTGGCTGACGTCACCGGGCATGTCGGGCCTGTGCTCGTTCAGCGGCGGTGGATCATGGATGACCTTCTGCATGACGAGTTCCATCAGATCCCCGGTAAACGGAGTCCGACCAGCCAACATTAGATAGGCGATCGTCCCGAGCGCATAGACGTCCGCCCGTACATCAACCCCTAATTCCGGCTGCATCTGTTCGGGCGACATAAATTCAGGGGTACCAATAATTCCTCGGGAAGACGGGGTTGCGTCCGCGGTGGTATCCGTCACGGTTTGATTAACGATCTTAGCCAATCCAAAATCGCCGACTTTTATAAAACCTTCGCGATTTTGCTTCTTCTGCATGATGAAGATGTTGGCAGGTTTCAGGTCCCTGTGAAGCACACCTACATCATGGGCGGCTTCAACTCCATCCGCGATCTGCCGAAGAATTTTTACCGCACGCTTTACAGGAAGAGTCCCTTCTCTTCTTAAGAGGCGATGGAGCGTTTCACCCTCTACATACTCCATCACAAGGTAAAAGACCCCATCATCAGATTCACCAAAATCGGTAACATCAACTATATGAGGATGTCGGATAGAAGCGGCGGACATCGCTTCGCGTTCGAAACGTGCAATTGCCTCACCTTCGGCGAGGTCATCGCTGTTGAGAATATCCTGCCGAACGGTCTTGACCGCGACTTCACGAGTGCCAAGGTTACGGTCATGTGCAAGATAAACCTGCCCCATCGCACCGCGCCCCAGCCTTCGGACAAGAAAATAACGGGACGCGAGCAATTGCCCTCCGGGAAGGCTCAATCGCGCCTTCTGCGCATCTTCTGGGCACACTTCTACGTCGTCATCGAAGCATAGCCCACATTTACCGCATTCCCTCATTGGAGTCTATTCTCTCTGTTTGCAATGGTTTTGCCAAACATGGAACGGCTCGGATGCGATATTCTTGCCGAGTTCTTGCATGACACAAATGGATGGGATTACGCGTGAGAATATAGCGCTTCGGATTTGACTAACAAAAATGCGAGACACACTCGCTGAGAATGCGGATTTCAAAGGTTAAAACGAGGGCAAATCTTTCGCAAGCTAATTGACGACATTATGTAACAACCTGTCTCTCAAGAGCCTCCTTTTGACGAGATATTCGAATCTGTTCGCTCTTTGCGGCTTCTTCGGCGAGTCGGTTCGCTTCTCGCGCCCGATCTGCCTGTCTTTGCCTGCTATCTTCCATTGATTTTCGGATAAGCCTTGCCGCACTTCCGGTAAAATCACTTCTTAGCCGAGTGTTGGGAATATCATCCAGATCATAACTGTATCTCAGATAATATTCGGTTACGGTGCGATCCTCATAGGTCTCATTTCGGACCGGTTCCTTACATTGGACCATTTCATCATCTTTCCGGGCTGGTTGTTCGTTATCCATGAGGCCATCGAGTTCTTCAGCCTTTGTCTTCTTAGAAACTTTCTCGAAAATTTCTTGAGCCACTTCGTCTTTGACCTTGCTATCAATACCAAACTCATCATCGGATCCGAGAATCTCTTCAGCGACCTCGCCAATCGTCGAAACGAGGGTCGAAATCGTATAACTGATTATCCCAAGTGAAAAAGCCATGCTTACTTCCTGATTACGATTCCCTTCTTCCCGATTCCGATTTTCTCGATTTCTGCACCAACAAATCCTTCAACATTCGATTCAGCAAGATCGCGTATGGCTCCAAGACCGGTCATATCCCTGAGCCTCGCCAGCTCCTGGAATCGATGCCACATGAGTGTCGTATAGATCGCCAGGAGTTCAGTCTTCTTTTGTTTGTCTTCGTCTTTCATCGATTTCAATTCGGAACTTCGCTGGAGCTGCGACCTCAGTTGAGAAAACACCGCCTTCTCATGTGAGTAAATGGGCGAATAAAAACCTCCGACAAGGTACTGTGTTTTGCCTCCTACATCAGTCGCGGCAGGATCGATGTTCCTGTAGATCACATAGTTATTGATTACAAAATAGAGCATCGCAAACGAGAGATCGTTAGACGGATAGCCTTTTGCCAATGCAATGTTTTCATAAAACCGAATCGAGTTTCCCAGTGCCAGTTTGAGGGCCTCTTTTTCTGCCGCAGTGCCCTTAATCTTGTCCGCAATCTGACCAGGCATCAGATTTTCGCTTTGTCGGAACGAGGTCGGACCCGAAGCCTGGACTCTCTTCATGTTCTTGCCCGCGGGCTTTGAAGAATTAAGAAGCCTCTTGTTGATCTCGCCTTGCATCGCGATCCTTGCAAGTTCCTGATTATTGATATTCCGGTTGTATGTCCAGTTGGGCCCAAGGGTCCAACTCCCGACAGCGGTCTGCGCGACCAAAGGGATCGCCAAAAACAACACCCAGAACACCAGGGTTATGAGTCTCATAATCAACCCTTTAGATGAAAACGGCCAAAGTCGCGTTTCCCGCGCTTTGGCCCGAATCAATATCAGCCAATAGGCGGCTAAATCTTCTCATTCTTAACCTTTAGAGTTGTTGATTATCGTCATTTGAGCATCATGCGCATTTTTAAGCATATTCGAAATCGTCGCCAACCGTTCCTGCTGCATATGCTGCTGAGCCTGCATCGCCATATTCCGCAATGACTGCTCTTCCTGCATTTTCATTATCTGCTGGTGGATCGCAAGTGTGTCCTGTCCCTGCGGGTTGATTCCTGGTGTGTTGTTAACCGCCATTTTCTTTCTCCTTGATTATTGATTAGTGGTTTGTCGTAAACTTTTTGTCTTCCATCTTCATAACTCTATAAATGCCGATGACCATCATTCTCGCCCGGTGCGCACCCGCGTCGGATTCATCCGGGTCAAGTTCGATGGCATTCTTGAGAAGCTGAACTGCCTCTTCGAGCCTCTGTCCCCTGACGAAGACCTCAGCGAGATTCACATAGGGCGCGATCTGCGCCGAGTCAATGTTTATCGCTTTTTCGAGATGGTCAATCGCCTCCTGGTCCTGCTGGTTTAACGCCAAGATTGCACCGAGTGCTGAATGAGCCTCAGCGCTTTCGGGCTCCATCTCGACCAATCCTTCAAATATCGTTCTCGCCTTATGCAGGTTTCCCTGCTCAAAAAACATTGCCCCTGCCCGACCCATTTCGGTAAACTCATCCTTCGAAATTTTCAGAGCCTTGCGGTAGCTGTTTTTCTTTTCTTTCATCCGGGCCTCACATTCTCAAATTCGTAAACGTAGAACCCGACGCCCTGTCCGAATACCTTCGATAGTCATTAAACGTTTGGTAAAGCAGGTTTACCGTTCCGAAGACCCTTCGAAGTGAATCGAATCCACTTGCACCGTTCGGCCCGCCTGATCTACCGATCAACGAGTTAAATGTCCTCAGCAGCTCCGAAAGCCTTCTAACCGAAAGCGGCGATTCCCCGGCTGCCTCCGACTGAAAATTCCCCAGAGGGGGCATTTTCGAAGCTTTTGTCGAGAAATCCGATTTGAATCCATCAACCAACTTCTCTACTTCTTCATCGAGGCCTTGCCAATCGCCCGACATCGAGTCCAAACCCAGTTTTACGAACGGTGACATCCGTCCTAAACCTATGTTTTCAAGTCTTCCGATTCCGATTGCTTTCAATTCTCGGGGGGCACTTAACATGTTTTTGTTTCTCCGAATTACAGCTGCTCTCAAGGTTCTTGTGTTTATTTATCGCCATTGCCCGGATGATGTTTCCTGTTTTTGAGATTTTTTCTCTTCAAGCCATGTGAAGATCAGGATAATGTGACATCTGTCTGCCCGATGGGTTACATTGAATATCCGCATGAAAGGAATCGAACAGGAATGGATAGATGGTGAAGTCACCTTAGGGGCGGCGGCTAACTGGTCGGCCGATGAGATCCGTCTCGTTTCTGAACTTGGCTACGCCCTCGCGCAGCAGGGCCGCAATACTGAGGCCATCGCGGTTTTCGAGGGCTTGGCCGCGGTCGCGCCCGCGACCCACTATTTCGATTCCGCACTTGGAGCGCTGTGGTTGCGTGAGTCAAATTACCCCAAAGCACTCGAACATTTGAATGCCGCAATTGATTCTGATACCCAGGATTTGCCAAATAGGGTCAATCGAGCAGAAACACTGATCCATTTGGGAGATAAAGATGCTGCATTGGTTGATCTTGAATTCGCCGTAGGCAGATCTTCAGAGGAACCCTTGCATCAGAACTGCATTACGCGTGCCTCCGCTCTTCTAGCTACTCTTCAAACCAAATAACTTTTGATTTAGGAAACTCCTGCGAAATTCCGCCGATAAATGTATTGATCTAAAGTGTGAAACTTTCGCTACGGAGGAGAAACCCCAATGACTGAAGCCCTTGCTGGTGCCATGCAGCAACTGATACAGGAAGCCTCAAAACAATCCGTTTCGGGCAATACCGCCCACCAAAACAACAACAAAACATTTGAGTCTCATATGCGTCAGGATAGCGACGGAGATTCACAAAAGGTGACCGGCAACGAGATGCGGGAGAAGCTTGACGCTCTTCAGCAGGATCTCGCGGATAAATTGTCAGCGGGCCGAAAACAGACCCCTGATCCGGATCAGGTTCCGGCTGAGCTTCTGGACACAAAGACCAGGCTGGGACTCTTGCGCGAGGCTTACACCAGCCTTGAAGCATCCGGGAAAGCAGGAAGCTTTGAGAACCGTTTCCTACAAGTTGAAAACGAATACAAGCAGGTCGAAGCGATAATGAGATCGGATAACAACCTTTCTCCGGGGGAATTGCTTGCGCTCCAGGCGCGGCTGTACCAGGTATCCCAGCACATAGAAGTAATGAGCAAGGTCGTTGATCAAATGGCCGGCGGAATTAAGACTGTCCTCAATACGAACGTCTAATTATTGAAATAGATGCCATCGCATTCAATAAAAACTGAGTATTTACCTGAGCAGCGCATTTCGCGCACGGAAAGCAGTCCCCAAAAAAAGACCGGGAATGGATTCCGTATCGCCGCAAACGGGAGTGAGCCCCGGGAAACGGTAACATCTCCCAAGGCTCAATCGGGAACTCCCGAACAGGCCTGGATTCGCGAGCGAACCCTGGATGAATTAAGAACGATAATCCGGGCGATTCAGCTTGGAGTTACAGATGATTGGGAACTCACCGACCTGGTCTTCTACGCGCGTCACCCTGAACTAAAAGGAAAGCCGCTTACTTCCGACAAAAAGCACTTACTGGATGAGTGGAATTCGATTAGTGCATTGATGGTGCATCCGACGTTAAACGAAATAAAGGATGTTACTGGTGCGATAGATCTCAACGAACTGGGCAACAATACCTTGGAGTTTTTAGCCGCCGTTGAAAACTCCAGCACCAATAGAATCGACGCAGGAAGTCTCCGAGGCTATACCACCAAGTATGACAATCTTATCGCTTCCGCAGTTGAGTGGTGCCCCGGCCTTTCGCCAGCGATTCTCAAGAGTCTTCTTGCACAAGAATCTGCCTTTAACCCTCGTGTTATCAACACATACGGGTATGCCGGCATAGCCCAGTTTGGACGTCCTGCCGCTAAAGAGGTGGGGCTTCATGTAGGCGTTGCGGGTTCTTCATCTGATGAACGGCTCGATCCCGCCAAAGCAATTCCCGGCGCTGCCCGCCTACTTAATCTAAAGGCAAAACGACTCGGCAGTACTGCATTCGCAAAATACGGGCAGCCGACCGGTGTGGAGTTCTGGAAGTTTGTTACCGCAGCCTACAACGGCGGTGAAGGCACGGTATCAGTCGCGATGGGACATGCCTACAGAAAGGGGCTCACCGCGGCACGAAATCAAGGGCTGGTTGGTCGTGAGGCGGTTTCGTTTGCGAGAAAGTACGCATCAAATTGGGAAAACCTTAAAGTCGGAGGCATGAACTCCCCTCTCGGAAGAGCGGCATCAAGATATTTTCCTTCGATCGCGATTCAGAAGTATCACGAGATTGGAAACTATCCGACGCAAATCGTCGCACGGGCGTCGGGAAATTTCCGTTAGATGAATGAAAGCTGATCCACAGTCCTTTAAACAGATCTAGAACGACCTGCTAAACAACTCCAGCATAAATTCAAATGCCTCGAATGCAGAGTCAAAGCTAGCGATGAACCTGTTCACTATAAAGCTGATTGAGATTGCAACTACAAATATTCCCATCGCCATTTTTACGGGGAGGCTTAGGAAGAATACATTAGCCTGAGGCGCAACCCGGTTGATCAATCCGAAAAAGAGATCTGTAAGAAGCAACGCGAGAACGGCCGGTATTGCCAGCTGAACTCCAAGGCTGAAGATCGTCCCCGTTAAGACCGTGATAAATTCAGCAGCAGGTCCGAATCCGGGTTCAATGTTCGGAAAGCGCGTAGCCGGCAGCGCTTCAAAACTACGCATAAGAGCCGAGATAAAGAAGCGGTGAGCGCCGATTGTAAGAAATATCACGATCGCCAGCTGAACCTTGAACTGACCCATCTGGGAAACTCTTTGCCCAACTTGCGGCGCCATGAGTTCCCCCATAGTTGCCCCCCTTTGGTGGTCGATAACACGACCCGCGACCACAACCGCGTGAAAAACCGCCGATGCGACAAATCCGAGCGTAAAACCTACGAAGACCTCTTTTGCCAAGAGCGCGACAAATCCAACCGGCCCAAACCCCAATGTCTCACCTGACAAAGGTATTTCCGTTGCCGCAGCCGGAAAAGCAACGATCACAAGCGCTGTTGCGGTTGCGACTTTCACCGTTCCGGGAACCGCCTGCCCTCCAAAGAACGGAACGATATTTACAAAAGCGACAAACCTGGCAAACAGGAGTCCGAATAAAACAAGAAAGGCCTGCGGACTTCCGCTGACCTCAAAGGACTGGAGAACTGTTTCGAGCAGACTAAGGAATTCCTGCATTGATCTCCTATCTCACGACACTCACCTGCAACATCAGATCGAACGTTGCCTTCCCGAACTCTCTCAAAAGTTCCAGCATCCATGGTGCGGTTATCATTATCACGAGAATCGTCGCAATGATTTTCGGCACGAACGTAAGTGTTTGCTCCTGTATTTGGGTGAGCGCCTGGAACAGGCTAACCACAAGCCCGACGATCAGACTTGCCAAGAGCGGGAACAACGACAGAATCAGAATAAGCCAAAGCCCCTCCGCCGCAACTCTCGTGAAAAGTTCCATAGTTCCCTCTCTACATATAACCTAAAACCAGATTCTGAATTAACAGTACCCAGCCATCAATCATTACGAATAGAAGCAGTTTAAACGGCAGCGAAATAATCGTTGGCGAAAGCATGAACATACCCATTGCCTGCAGAATATTTGCTACCACCATATCGATAACCAGAAATGGTACGAAAAGGAAAAAGCCGATCTGAAAAGCTTCGGTCAGCTGGGAAGTTACGAAAGCGGGAATAATGATCCGAAAATCCTCGGGCTTTATCTGTTTCGGATCATTTCCGTTTCTCTTAGCCATCCGCTGGGAAAGATTGAAAAACATTACCTGGTTTTTCTCGTGTGTATACCTGCTTAAAAACGCCCTTAATGGCTCCTTGGCTCTCGCTGAAGCGTCAAACAGGGTCTTTACACTGGTTTCTGAAAAAATGGCTTCGGTGTTCTCGACATCTCCCGCTTCAGTACGCATTTTCTCAACGACCGGTGCCATGATAAAGATCGTCAAAATCAGGGCTACGCCTGTAATCACCTGATTAGGCGGAACTTGTCCCGTGCCGAGTGCATTTCGAAGGATCGACAAAACGACAGCGATCTTCACGAAGGAGGTGAGCATTATCAATCCGAAAGGCGCGAGTGCAAGGGCCCCGATTACTATGATCAGAACAACAGGATTTGCGGTCTCGGCAGCATTTGCTGATTCTTCTGTCCCTTGAGCCGCTACGTTCAGTGCGAAAATCGCCGCAAAAATGAAGCCTAAGGCAATTTGTAAAACTCTGGTCATTTGCCTTCCCTCTTTTTTCCGATGGACTGAGCGATTTTTTCTGTAAGAGCAGCAGTTGAGAAGCCGCCCGCTCCGCTATCTCTAGCAGAACTCAATTCTTCTTCTGCAATCCGGGCACTTTCCGAATCCAGTTCCGCCACAAGTTGAACACCATTGTCCGAAACGCCGACCAGCATCCATTTGCCCGCGACTTCGACCACACAGAGACTCTTTCTGGCATCTAACTGAACGCGGTCGACCACGCGCACCATGTTGCCGCCCGAACCGACCAAATTAAATTTCGGAAGTACAACGCGAAAAAGCAGATAGGCCAATCCGCAAACGACCGCCAAAGCAAAGATCGTCTGGATCATCATCCAAATGAAATTCAGTCCTGACTCCATCTATCTTTTCCTAAACAAAAACCTTCGTAATTCTTACACCGAGCTGATCGTCGATAGTTACAAGTTCACCCGACGCAATTGGCCTGTCGCTGTTGTCGGCTATGAGTTCTACAGGATCTTCCGGCCTGCATCCCAAATCTATGATCTGACCTGCGCGAAGCGCCCCTAGCTCATTCAGAGTCAATCTCTTTCCAGCGACCTGTACCCTCAAATCAACCATGACGTTTTCCAATGCAACGAGGCTTCCTTCTTCATTAGCCACGGAATCGTCGGCCTGCGGTGGTTCCTCACTTGGTTCTGACTGCGCATCCTCAATCTTCTTTGAAT
>JABDKD010000146.1 GCA_013003215.1 Pyrinomonadaceae bacterium | reverse complement strand
AGTCCACGGCTACGATCAGATCGTCACTTCGTGACTTATTTTGAATTGGGAATTGGTTATAAGTCCACGGCTACGATCAGTTCGTCACTCCGTGACTTATTTTGAATTGGGAATTGGCTATAAGTCCACGGCTACGATCAGTTCGTCACTTCGTGACTTGTTTCGAATACGCGTTTGATTATAAGTCCACTGGTACGATCAGCTCGTTACTACGTGACTTTCACGGGCAGATTTCTACAGCAAGATAATCGATTCATTTTTGCGGGACAATAATCACGATTCGGGATGAACCGTGCTCGCCTGTCTCTAAAAATCGGTCACTACGACCGAACAAATACTTCAAATGAACGATCACGGCGCCAAACCTTAAAAAGCTCTCAATCGCTAACACTCATAACATCAACAGTTTACCGTTGTGATTTTATTGGGCATGCTAGTTGCCAATAGATATTATGACTCGACCTCGCTTTGTGTCCTTACGCACAGAAACCAATCAGGGTAGTTAGTGAGATTAAGCCACAGGAGGGCTTCACCCAACGATGCGTGTTGATGTTAATGACGTAATCCTAACGATACATTCGTCCGAGATAGGTCTTGAGACGATCAACCTTATGCTCGCCGTAGCGGTCAACTATGAAATCTGTGATGTTACGTTGGCGCTCGAACGTGAGAATACAAAGCTCGGACTACATTTCAAAAAGACGCGGACGAGCGTTTTTGTAGAGGAATGGGTCAAATTTTGGATGAAACCGTTCAAGGTCGAATACGAGCTCGATTTTGAACGTCCTGAAAACGGTAAAAAGCTGGTGTTTGACTGCAGTTTGGTTGTGTAGGTTCAACCAGAGCAGCCTATCAGACTCAGGAAGATAATCATGATAAAGCACCGGATCTGGTCATATTTACACGGGTTCTTCTGTGAATAGTGGACTATTAACTTCAGAATACGAGCAAATCTAGATCAAACTGGACACTTATCCTGAACTACCTCCTAAGTCAGACAGGCTGCTAGTTTCCGCCCTCGTAGACGATTACCGAAACGCCCGATGGGTCTTTCAGGTAGAGATAGCGCGAGCCCCAAGTTCTTGGCACGGGGCCGCGCTTTTCTAATTCATCAGGTAGCGTACTGCAGAATGAATCCAGATCCTCGACTTTGAACTGCAGGCTGAGACCCGAGAAGTCGTGTGTCTCGCTCGAGTAGTAGATTTCGATGAATGCTTCGTCGCGGCCGTCCGCAAACGAAAGAATCACACCCTTGTCATCCGGTGAATCCCACTCTTCAACAACGCTCATCCCAAACAATGTTTTGTAGAAATCAAGAGTTTCGTCATATATAGGCGTGCTGATCTTTGTTTTCAGTGAAAAGCGCATGTCAGAACTCCCTGGTCGAACGGTGAATTAGGCGAGGTTTCTATTAAATCGGTTCGATTCAGGAACACCGCGGCTCCCGAATCGCCAGTTCATCCTAAATAAAATAATATACCTGAAAATCGGTTGGCTCTAGAAGGCGCACAGGAAAGCTATTCATTTCTAACTCCAGATGCATTGATTGGCCGGGTTAAGGGCCTGAGAGATCTATTCGGGAACGAGGAATAAAAGGAGAATGCAGTATGCAGAACGGACTTGAAATCGACGAATACAGAATTGGATGGGGGGCATTGAGTGGAGCGGTGTTAAGGGTTCATTTCAAAGAGAGTGATCAATGGTCTGGCCACATCTATGTTCCGGCTGACCAGGCATCGTTTGTAGCAGATCTATTTAGAAACGAGAAACCTGTCTATTACTTTACTTCGGACAAGATATTCGGAACCGGTCCGGAAATTGTTGGGGAAGAAGAAACCGATTAAGCAGATGATTCCACCTAGGGTGAATAGGAATTGGCGCTCCCGGCAGGACTTCAACCTGCGGCCTTTCGCTCCGGAGGCGAACGCTCTATGCAGCTGAGCTACGGGAGCGGAAACACAAGTTTAATTGAACGCGGGGGAACCGGCAATGGGCTCGATAATTCTCCAATGGACAATAGACAATGGAAAATGGACAAAGAGTAATGTTGGAACTTGTTCATCTTGTCCCTACGGGACGGTAGAGGAATTCCGAACTGGAGCGCAGGCGACTCGCCTGCCTTGAGCGACGCATGTCGCGAATCTATTTTCTACCGTCGCTGACGCGACGGAAATATGTTGTGAATCGTGTTCCGTGGCCTGAAGGCCACGGCTAGAAGACCTCCTGTCCCTACGGGACGATTAAGGAATTCCGGATTCTTCGACTTGAAACTTGGAACGTGAAACTTGGAACTTGTTCATCTTGTCCCTACGGGACGATTAAGGAATGCCGGACTGGAGCGCAGGCGACTCGCCTGCCTTGAGCGACGCATGTCGCGAATCTAATTTCTACCGTCGCTGACGCGACGGAAATATGTTGTGAATCGTGTTCCGTGGCCTGAAGGCCACGGCTAGAAGACCTCCTGTCCCTACGGGACGACTAAGGAATTCCGGATTCTTCGACTTGAAACTTGAAACTTGAAACTTGAAACTTGAAACTTGAAACCTGGAACCTGGAACTAACCCCTATGAACGACCTGGAATCAGAATGGGAGCAAATGACGCCGCATTGGATAAAGGAGATGCGCGAGGGGCGAAACGCGACCAGGGAAATACAGCTCGACCCTCCGATCTTGGATCTTTGCGGCGATGTAACCGACAAAGACGTTGTTGATCTTGGCTGCGGTGAAGGTCGGTTTTCGAGAAAGCTCGGCGCCCAAGGTGCAACAGTTTTAGGTTTAGACCGTTCGCGGACAATGATCGAGGCGGCCATGAGTATTGCAGGCCCGGCAGAAGAATACAGGGTTGCCGATGTGCAGAACTTGTCTTTTCTCGAAGATGCGAGTTTCGATCTTGCGATTTCTTATCTGAATCAATGCGACCTTCCTGACTTTGCTGCGAATACAAAAGAAGTCTTTCGAATTCTGAAGCCCGGCGGGGTTTTTGTAATTGCCAATCTACATCCAATGCGTTCCGCGACCGGTCTTTGGTGCAAGGACGAATCCGGCAAAAAGCTGCACGTTACGGTAGACAACTATTTAGAAAGCGAGAAGAGACACTGGAAGATCATGGGTGTTACGATCACTAACTTCCACCGTTCTCTCGAGACCTATGTTATGGCCTATTTAGATGCAGGATTTAAGCTCGAACGAATCGAGGAGCCTTCGGTCTCAAATGAGGCTTTGGAGCAATATCCTGAGTTGGATGATGAGCAAAGAGTACCCAACTTTATTCTTTTCAAGTTGCGTCGATAGAAAAACCGTGAGCCCCGAACGGGCATAACCACAATGTTGTCAACTAGTTAACGTGAATACAGGGTCTTTTCAGCTAAACTTTAGGGCTATACGCGTTCTTGATTCAAAAACCATATAGAAGGAAGATACACGGGATGGATACTAAAATTTCCCTCAGTTACAGGGAATCACACCCCCCGGACAGTATTTCGCACCTCGTATTTTGCTTCTTCGAGTTCTCTGCCGAAGGCCCGATTCCGGAATCAATTCCGCACAGCGTATATCCCGACGGATGTATTTCTCTTCTTTTTAGGCGCAACAAGAGTATTGATCATGAAATGCTGCTTGTTCGGGGATTAGAGCCTGAAGCGTTTGAGACAGAAGTCCATACCGGTGATTCGTTCTATGGCGTCAAACTTGCTCCCGAAGCGCATTCAGTTGTCCTGCGCTGTGAGCCGTCAGAAGTCAAAACTCAGCCTGTTGATGGGGACGAAGGCTTTGCACCACATCTTGTTGAAGGTTTAACTGAGAAACTCAAGACCGCGATTTCTTATGAGATGGCGACCCGCATTTTTTCACAAACTCTCGAGGGTCTCGAGATTCCAAAAAC
Organism: Pyrinomonadaceae bacterium; assembly: GCA_013003215.1. Taxonomy (GTDB): domain Bacteria; phylum Acidobacteriota; class Blastocatellia; order Pyrinomonadales; family Pyrinomonadaceae; genus Aridibacter. Next base: position 2,417 of record JABDKD010000146.1, on the reverse strand, counting down.
AGAGATTGATGAGGCGGTCGCGGAATCCGTGAAAAAGATCTACGAGGCACGCGGAGACCTCAAGATCGACGACCTGGGAAAAGCTACCGGACTGAGCACGAGACAGCTGGTTCGTCGTTTTCGTGCAGCTGTCGGCCTTACGCCAAAGCAATATGCCCGCATGTTCCGCCTGCGCGCAACCCAGATAAGTCTCATAGAAGAATCTGAACTTAACTGGGCCAACAGAGCCGCAGCACTTGGGTTTTCCGATCAATCCCATCTGATAAGGGAATTCAAAGCCCTTACGGGAAGAAGTCCCAGCACAATTCAGGACAATATCTCGGGGATCGACCTCGGCGATTTGAAAACCTGAGCGTGTCCGAAAATTACAAGATTCTGTTTTTCAAATAGACTAAGCTAATCAGCATATGAGAATTAGTACCTTGCTGAAGCCTCTTCTTGTCCTTCTTTTTGTCGTAATTCCGGCCTCTACAGATGTCGTCGGGCAAAGACCGCCGAATTCCGAGGAGTTGCTGACCGAACAGAAAAAGGCAATGAACAAACTCAATCGAATGAACGGTCTTTGGCGGGGCACCGCATGGACAATTCTTCGCTCCGGCAAAAAACAAACGATCACTCAAACCGAACGTATGGGCGCTTTTCTTGACGGTACCGTAAAGGTAGTTGAGGGAAAAGGCTTCGACACCGACGGCAACGTTGTTTTCAACGCCTTTGCCGTAATCTCATTTGACACTCAAAAAAAGAAGTACTTCATGAGGTCCTACGCACAGGGACAGGCAGGAGACTTTCAAATCACCCCTACCGATGATGGCTATACCTGGGAGATTCCGGCAGGTCCGGTCACAATTCGATATAACGCTGTGATCAAAGACAACACGCTAACCGAAACGGGCGATCGAATTATGCCAAACGGGAAATCCATTCGATTCTTCGAGATGAGGCTGAATCGAATTGGCGATACCGATTGGCCGTCCGGCGGTTCTTTAGGGCCGAAATAAAGAACTATTCGTAATCAAACTCGAAAACGAACCGTTCAGAGCAGCGTATACCTGCTCCAAACGGTTTTCTCTGTGATCAAAAGTCGATCAGTTACTTCCGAATGTTGCGCGAATGCCTGTTGAGAAAACGAAGTCGTTTTGCTTCGCACCTGCGATCGGGTCGCTGTTAAATCTATTCCCGACCGTTACCTGCCAACCAAGCCACTTACTTAATTGAGTCACAACAGCCGCATCAAACGTAGATCTGAATTCTCCGCCGCGCGAGAGATTCGGATAGATTATGAATCGCTGTTCCAGGTTCGTCGTATCTGTCAGTTTGAACTTCAGTTCCTCGCCGATCAGAGCTTCGGCAGAATTTCTTCTCGTACCGTCCGAGAAATACTCGCGGTTAAATGCTGCGCCGCCAAATAGATCCAGCTTAGTGCGTTCATTGCGGATCATGCGGTAACCAAAACCGCCGCCAAACACCGTTCGGAAATCCAGTTGCTGCGGCTTGTCATATTCGAAATCCGCCGTACCAAAGACAAAGGTCTTTTCGTTCAGGTTCACGTCATAACGACCGCCAAACCATATCGCCTCAGCGGTGGTCACCGATGTACCGGACGTCGAATTGCTTGATTGAATTGCGTTCGCGTAAACAGAGATCTTGTCACGGGTCGTTTCGCGCGCGGCCCTGGCGCCGAGCGTAAGGGCACGGGTTTTTGAATTACCCGTCGTGAAGCTGAATCCAACATCAGCCGAGCCCGTCCAAAGATCCGTTATACCCGGGTTTAGCAATCTTGCCTGTTCAGCATCGAATGCGGCCTGCTCGTCTTCATTGCGTACCACCTGAATGCTTTCTTTCTCGACTTCAACGGTTCCCGCGTCCTTTGTAACAACCTCGATCCGGGTTTCGTCCTTCGTGGCGACCGTTCCCTTAATTCGTTGTCCGTCAGCAAGTTCCAGATTCACCGGTTCGTCTGCAACGATCTTCTCTACTGCGGTCCAGAGTATTGATACCGTTCCCGCACTTTCAGTTTCGATAACGATCTTATCGCCATCCTTTTTGAGAATCTTTCCGGTGAGGCGATCACCGTTCTTAAGAATGATTTGGTCGGCGAACGCAAGTGGACACGAGAGCGTGACCAAGACGAACACCAACACAAATGACAAAAATTTTGACATTTCTTCCTCCGAAATTTCTTTTTTTGGGGTTCAGTTTCTGGGGATCTTTAAAGTAACAAACGCAGGAGATAGAATCAAAGGCACCCGGGGGGACGGGGAGTAGAGTTCAGAGATTAGAGATTAGAGAATCCAATTCCTTAACCGTCGCGTAGCGCAAGGGATCTTTTAGCCGTGGCCTTCAGGCCTCGGAACTGAAACGAACGCTATGGGATTGAAACACTACCTGGAATACGTGGACCCGTAACCATACGCTAC
>JABDKD010000264.1 GCA_013003215.1 Pyrinomonadaceae bacterium | reverse complement strand
CCTATATCCTTATGGTTACCCGCAAGGGCGTGATCAAGAAATCGTCACTGGCTGATTATCAGCACATTCGCGTAAACGGAATAAACGCAATAAATATCGATGACGACGATGAGCTTCTGGATATCATCAAGACGGATGGTACGAAAGAGATTCTGATTGCAAGCCATGAGGGAATGGCGATCAGGTTTAAGGAGACCGATGTCAGGCCTATGGGCCGGGTCGCACGCGGGGTTAGAGGAATCAATCTACGAGAAGGCGACTATGTCATTGGGGTTTGCGCGGTCGAGGATGACTCTCAGAAGATTCTCACTATTTCGGAGAAGGGATTTGGTAAGCGAACCGAAGTGGGGAACTACAGGCTGATAAATCGCGGCGGAAAAGGTGTGATCAACATGAAGACGACGGAGAAAACCGGCAAGGTGGTCGCTTCGTTCCCGGTTGAAGACGACTCGGAGATAATGATCATTACCAAGCAAGCGAAACTGATTCGAATTGGCGTTGAGAATGTAAGGGAAACCGGACGTTCTGCACAGGGAGTCACTCTTATCAAGACCGGTGATGACGATACGGTGACGAGTGCATCGTTACTGGATTCTGAAGCAAAGGAACCAAAAACGGAGACGGAAGAGTAGGGTGAGTTTCAAGTTTCAAGTTTCAAGTTTCAAGTTTCAAGTTTCTAGTTTCAAGTTTCAAGTTTCAGGTTTCTGCTCTTAGATTCTTGACCGTTGAAGTCTGTTAAAAAACGAACCGCGGAAGGCGCGAAATGCGCAATCCGCGGTTTTTTTCAATGAGTTCCGGGCTGGAGCGCAGGCGACTCGCCTGCCATGAGCGACGCATGTCGCGAATCTTTTTCAATCGTCGCTGACGCGACGAAAAATGTAATGTGATTTGTGTTTCGTGGCCTGGAGGCCACGGCTAGGAAACTGCCTGTCACTTCGTACCAGGTAAGGAAATCAGAACGTCTTAGAGGTGCATGGGGTTCTGAACTGGAGCGCAGGCGACTCGTCTGCCATGAGCGACGCATGTCGCGAATCTTTTTTCAATCGTCGCTGACGCGACGAAAATGTGCCGTGATTTGTGTTTCGTGGTCTGAAGGCCACGGCTAGGTGACTGCCTGTCACTTCGTGCCAGGTAAGGAAATCCGATGTTCTTTTTGAACTCTGAACTCTGAACTCAGCATTCCCTCGGTTAGAGACAACTCCATCGTCCGCCGACAACCATCGCCGGAGCTCCCGAGCCGCCGCCTCTGCAAGGAGTAGAGTCTCTTCTGCAATTTGCGCAATAGACAAGGGATCCGTTCGGTTTCCCTCGAGGTAACGCGTTTACGTTCAAGGACGGAACCTTGATCGGCATTCCGAATTCCACATCCGTACCAAAATAGGTTGGATGCCCTTGAACCCCGCCCTCAGAGGGCTGACCGGTCATGAAGACCACCGTCGCACGATCAAAGTTGACCTTGGCCCGGCCCTGGCATTTGAGGATGAACCCGTCGTAACAGAACCGGTCGCCCGTAGAATAGACCCTTACCTCAGGCCCCGCCTGGAAGGTATCACCGGCATAAAACGAACCGGTAGAAACGAATGTCCTGCGAGCTTTGAAAATTATCGGCGCTGAAAAAATGCTATTTACAAAAGTGATCGGATAGGAATAGTCACCCGCGTATTGATTTCCTTCGGCGTTATAGACAAGCGAGTTGGTCATCGCCTCAGCCTGCGTTCCGATTACCGTGACATTTCCGCTGTCGAGTATGTTGATAAATGTTCCGCCCAGCGCATTTGGAAATCCACCGCCGTATGTATCCTCTATCAGTACCATGCCAATACGTTCGAAGTGCATAGCGTTCGCGTTCTGGCTTCTCGTCTTTCTAGGGGTGATAAACAATGAACCTTCGATCTTCCAGTCAGAGTTCCTGGTGTCACAAAACAGTCCGGCATCGGTGTTGTAGATGAATCTCGAGTCTTTGATCTTGACGTAGTCGAATTGCCACTGTTTATTTGACTGAGGAAGCCCCTGGACGTGTATTCCGCGATAGAAGTTGTTAAACGAAACGCGTTCAAAATTAAACCCCTGAGAGGAGATGTAGGCTCCGGAACCCTCGACACCAATCGTACGGTTACTGTTTTGCGCGTACAGCTCGATATCGCGAAATGTGACCCTTTCCGTACATTCGCCCACCTTGAACAGTGAGCGGTTTGTTCCCCGCAGAGTTATTCTGCTCGCGTTCGATTTCTTCACATTGTTGGTGGAAGCACCTGAATGCAAACCACTTACACCCTCAATAACGATGCCCGAGGGTACGGCAAGGCCCTCGAATCCGGGTGTGCCGCCCACTATGTAGTCGCCCATAGGAAATCGCAGGATTCCTCCATTTCTGTGGGCCATATAGGCCAAGGCGCTTTGGATGGCAAGGGTGTCATCCGAACGGCCATCCCCTTTCGCACCAAAGTCCTTGATGTTGTAATACCCATCCTCATTTGCGCTCAGATTTGCGGGCCAGATGTAGCGGACATTTCTCGCGAACGAATCACCCGCAAACTCTATCTCGTAGGTCGCGTCCTCACCTTGAAAGCACCATTGATACGAGCGGCTGTCAGCCCGTACTGAAGCCGTAGATGAACCCGTGAAGCTAAGCCGTGAGGAGCTCCCGTTACAGGGTTTCAGGTTCAACGGCGTGGAAGGGTTCAGATCCCGGATCTTCACCTGTGTGCTTGGTGGTGCATAACGAATCGCGCAGGTCGCGGACTTCTGAGTACTCGGCACCTGGAGGATAATATTGTGGCCTTCAAACTTAAACGCCTGAGCTGATACTCCGGCCGCAATAATACCAATCGAAATAAACGCAAGAAATGTCTTTCTAATCATTGATCTGTTCCTAAATGTGATGGGGGGATGCGGACTAAGTTTAGCAAAAAACCCGGTCTTTGGATAAGAACGGGTCGATTCGGGTTGGAAATATTGTTCCTGATATCAATGTTCCGAAATCCTGTGATCGATGATTTCACACCATATATGACCGATCGCGGAATGACATTCCTGGATTCGTGATGTTCGCTTTGAAGGCACCAATACCGCGCTGTCGCAAAGGGAAGCAAGCTTCTTTCCATCGGCACCGGTAAGGCCAATCGTCTTACATCCGATCTCACGTGCTTTCATCACTGCCGAGGTTATGTTTGGGGAGTTCCCGCTGGTGCTGATCGCTATGAGCACATCTTTGGGCTTTGCTAACGCTTCAACCTGTCGGACAAAGACGGATTCGAAACCGTAATCGTTAGATATCGCAGTTAGAGCCGATGTGTCAGTTGTGAGGGCGATTGCAGGCAATGAGCGGCGCTCCTTTTCGTAGCGACCGACAAATTCGGCGGCGATATGCTGAGCGTCCGCGGCGCTTCCGCCATTGCCGCAAATTAGAACTTTCGAACCATTTAGCAAGGCCTCTGCGATCAATTCAGCCGTTTCATCGATTGATTCAGCACAGGTCTCACTCAGGGATTCAAAGACTTTCAGGTGCTCTGACAGAGCTGCCTGCGTTATCGATTTTGATTGCCACTCGGGTGATGCCTTCCCGTTTGAATCAGCGATCCGTTCAACAATAGATGTAGTCGAAAAACCTTCCTTGAGGGGAAGTGAATGAACTTCTCCTCCTTTAGACTTAACAAAGTCTGAACCGACGATCTCTCCGGAACCCCAGTCCCCGCCCTTCACAAGTATGTCGGGTTCAATCTGCTCAATCGCATTTTCCGGCGTGTTTTCATCAAAGATAACAACCTCATCGACCCATTTGAGGCCACGCAGAACTTCCGCGCGTTCTTCCTGAGGTACGTACGGGCGGGGCGGCCCCTTTATCGCACGAACCGATCGATCACTGTTGATACCGACGATGAGCTTATCACCCAACTCCCTGGCACGCCGCAAAAGATCCACGTGACCGGCGTGAAGGATGTCGAAACAACCATTTGTAAATACGATCTTTTCCATCTATTCAAACAAGCCTGGCGTTGAAGCGTCTTTCTTTAGCATTCCGTCGAGACCAAAGTGTTGGTAGGCAAGCGGTGTGGCCATGCGGCCTCTTGGAGTTCGGTTCAAAAAGCCGATCTGTATCAGATATGGTTCGATAATCGTCTCGATCGAATCTTTTTCTTCACTTACGGCCGCCGCGATGGTTCCGAGCCCAACAGGCCCGCCGTCAAACTTCTCGATGATTGAGAGAAGCATTTTTCGGTCAGTCTCATCGAGGCCGAATGTATCGACCTCCATGCGGTCCAGAGCATCGCGGGCGATATCCTCGTCAATGTCACCATCATAATCAACTTCCGCAAAATCTCTGACTCGCCTCAGAAGGCGGTTTGCGATTCTCGGTGTTCCCCGCGAGCGCTTCGCGATTTCGTTTGCGCCATTCCCGTCAATCTCAACGTCAAGTATCCCGGCAGAACGAATAACGATCGTCTTCAAATCTTCTACTGTGTAGAAATCCAGGTTAAAAGGAATCTGGAAACGCCCACGCAGAGGAGCTGTAATGAGGCCGGGCCGGGTCGTTGCACCAACCAGCGTAAACTTCGGAAGTTCAAGCTTGATCGAGCGGGCAGCCGTACCCTGGCCAATAAGAATGTCCAGGTTGTAATCCTCCATCGCCGGATAAAGTATTTCTTCGATCGCGGGATTGAGGCGGTGGATTTCGTCGATAAACAGAACGTCGCCTTCCTCGAGATTAGTAAGAAGTGCCGCCAGATCACCGGCTTTTTCGATAATCGGGGCGGCCGTTGACTTAAACTCCGCTCCCATCTCGTTTGCTGTAATGCCCGCAAGTGTTGTCTTTCCGGTGCCAGGAGGTCCGGTCAGGAGAATGTGGTCGAGTGCCTCACGACGCTTTAACGCCGCCTGCATATAAATTCGCAGGTTGTCCTTTATCTTTTGCTGCCCGACGTATTCCGCAAGCTTGGTAGGGCGCAGGGACAGCTCGAACTGGCGTTCCGCGTCATCCAGAACGGCTGTCTCTCGGGATTCGATGATGTTTATTTCGTTAGCCACCGGTTAGATGTAAGTGAATCGTAAAACGTCAATAGTGAATCGTAAATGGTTACCCGAAAATTGTGAACCCGAAAAACGAAATTAGGAGTTATTTCGCAAGAAGCTGAAGCCCCCTGCGCAATAGTTTCTGAACGTTCATGTCCGTGCCTTCTTCAACGGCTTTTCGCAATGCCTTTTTGGCGGCCTTTTGCTGGTAGCCCAGGTTCACGAGGGCCGAGAGGGCATCATCAAACGCTTCATTTCCCGAAGCATCGACAGGTTCGGCGGATTTCGGAAGCTCCTTTATCCCGATGTCATCCAGCTTGTCACGGAGTTCGATAACCAACCTCTCTGCGGTCTTCTTTCCAACCCCCGGTATAGAGGTAAGGCGTGCCAGGTCGTCAGTTCGGATTGCCAGAGTAATCTCATCGGCATTCATTCCAGAGAGCATCGCAATGCCGGATTTAGCGCCGATTCCCTGTACAGAGATCAACTTCAAATAAAGTGCTTTTTCGCGCCGCGTTTTGAAACCAAAAAGCTGCAACGTGTCTTCCCGAACATAGGTATAGATCCTCAGTTCGACATTTTCGCCTTTTTCGCCAAGATCGTAATACGTCGAAAGCGGTACAATAACTTCATATCCGACACCATTTACGTCGACTATGACAGTGTTCGAAGCCTTCTCAAGAATTTTGCCGGATAGAAAAGAAATCATCTTGTTTCACACTTGAAACAAGTCTAGTTTAATTAAATCGTTAGAGCAAAGCGGTGCGTAAGGCTTCCTCCTTTTTATATCCGGCGTTTGTTTGTTATCTTTTTCACAACTTCAAAAATCGGACTATTTGTTTGGGCGTCGAATGAAGACTGAAAAAATTTCTGAACTAACAACAAATCGCCTCAGTGTCTACCTGAGGTGTCTTAACGAGTTGAGTGAGGAAGGGGCGAAGACGGTCTCTTCCGGGAAACTTGCAAAGCGATTTCATCTCAACTCTGCTCAGATTAGAAAGGACCTGGCTTGTTTCGGTGAGTTTGGCGTGCGGGGTGTTGGTTACTATATCGACGACCTGCGCGAGCAGATTACAAAGATTCTTGGCCTGGATAAAGATCACAGGGTGGGAATCATTGGAGCGGGCCGACTGGGAATGGCGTTAACTGATTACTACGGACTGACACAGTCAAACTTCGAGGTCGTTGCGCTTTTTGATGCGGACAAGAAAAAAATTGGCTCCACGATTGGCGGTGTTGAGGTCTTTGATTTCAAGAAAGTTAAACAGGTGATCAAGAAAGAGAAGATCGATGTTGCTGTTATTGCCGTCCCTGCCGAGTATGCTCAGAAAGTCCTGGAGGAAGTTTCCAAAGCTGGCATAAAGGCCGTTATGAATTTTGCTCCGACTCCGCTACAGGCTTCATCTGACGTGAAGGTGAAGTCGATCGATCTAACGATATCGCTCGAAAGCCTTTCTTATTTCCTTGCGCAACCCTGAGCGTTAGAGATGGAGAGAAGGAAAGAAGGAGGGAAGGAGAGAAGGACGGCGGGAGAGCGCTCTCGCCAAATCAGTACCGTCGGCGTGAGCCGATGGCGGTCATTTACGCCTGCGTCAGCGGGCGGTCTCAATTGTCGCCGACACGACTCTTAAAAAACTCCGGATTTCGATATGATCACGCCTAAAGGCGTAACTCTACACTTCAAACCTTGAACTCTGAATCCCGTACTTAAATTATTTACGTTTGTGTCCTTACGCGGTGGGCAACGACTGGAGCGCAGGCGACTCGCCTGCTTTGAGCGACAATTGTCGCGAAGACAATTTTTTAGTCTTCGACGACGCGCCGAAAAAAATGTGTGGTGTTTCGTTCTCCGTGGCCTGAAGACCACGGCTAGGTGACTGCCTTGTCACTACGTGCCAGGTAAGGAATTCCGGATTCTCTAATCTCCGAACTCTAAACTCTAAACTCCGATCTCTAAACTCCGATCTCTAAACTCTGAACTCTGAACTCTGATCTCTGATCTCTGCTCACCGCTCACTGCTCACTGCTCACGGTTTGTGGTAATCTAGGCGTTCCATAAATGCACGAATCCGAAGCCAGAAAACTGATTGTCGAAGTCGGCCGACTGATGTATGAGCGAAGCTATGTAGTCGCTTCGGACGGGAACGTGTCGATCCTGCTCGATGACGGACGTGTGGTCGCGACTCCGACCATGACGTCCAAGGGCCGTATGACCGAAGAGTCCCTGGCGGTCACTGACCTGGAGGGCAATAACCTCACCGAAAAGCGGGCCTCGTCCGAGTTGGCAATGCATCTTTTGATCTACAAGATGCGACCCGACATAAAGGCGGTCTGTCATGCCCATCCTCCTCACGGGACGGCGTTTTCTGTGGCGGGGCTGGCAATCGAACAGCCGATCCTTTCGGAAGTCGTGCTTACTTTGGGATGCGTGCCGTTGACGGATTATGGGACGCCATCGACCGATGAACTAACGGAATCGATGAAGCCGTTTGTTCCGCATCATAACGC
>JABDKD010000259.1 GCA_013003215.1 Pyrinomonadaceae bacterium | reverse complement strand
TTCCATATCAAAGCCTTATTAATTTGTACCTTCGCGATTGTGTCTTAAATGAGAGAAAACTCAACATGTCTTGGGAGTAAAAAAGCGAGCTTTGGCCTTGAATCTGAAAAACCCGATCCTCTTGGCGACTCTTTTGTTACTTTCATTCTCGGTATATCCGCAACAGAAGGGCGGTCTCTCGAAAGATAAAGTGCTGCCTTTTGTGGTGTTCGCTCCAAAACCGCAGTATCCCGGAAGTGCGCGGTCCGTCCAGGCTGCGGGGGCTGTCAGGATCGATGTGAAATTCAACCCGCACGGAAAGATCGTTTCGGCTAATTTTGTGGAAGGTCACGATCTTCTGAGGGAATCAACCTTGGAGGCGGCTCGAAAATGGAGATTCAATAAGGTTGATAAGAGCATCGGTCTCCGTGGTGTCCGGCTTTCCTTTGTGTACTTTAGAAGCGCGGATGATTTTATCGAAACGGAACAGGACGACGTGATTTATCGGTATCGAATCCATCTGATGTACGTAAGCGATCACCTTCGAAAACCTATGAAATCAACACTACACTCTTTACCTGCGCGAATACCTCCAATCCTTCATCAAGACCAAGATCAGATACCGATTTCCTAGTGATCCGGGACAGGATCGTTTCGCTTCCCGCCGTGAGACTCACAACCGCCTGGGATTCATTCACAAATGCGATCTCGCGGACAGTCGCGGGAAATACATTCTGGATGCTTGTCCTCCGCTGTCGTTCGAGAGTGATACTCACATCGCGCGCGAAAACCCGAAGTTTGACCTGAGATCCGATCTCGAGGTCCTGCATCGGAACGATCACAGTGCCGCCATCAAAAACCAATTCGGTAAGGCCAAACTGGTCCTCGTGGTTTTCAACTGAGGCCGTAATCAAGGCTTCTGCATCAGGCCCAAGGGAGGCGGGCAGATCGAGTCGTGTAAGGATCTCTTTGACCGGACCAGTCGCCAATACTTCGCCATCTCCGAGTAATACGAGATTGTCCGCAAGCCGCGCGATTTCTTCCAGATCATGAGAAACATAGACTACCGGTACCTGTGTTTCGCTTACTACTGACTCGATTACGGGGAGTATTTCGTTTTTGCTTTCCCGGTCAAGCGACGCAAGAGGTTCATCCATAAGCAGTAGCCGCGGACGGCCGATAATTGCCCTGGCGATTGCAACCCTTTGTCGTTCTCCGCCTGAAAGCGATTCCGTATCTCTTTCCATCAATTTCGAAATCCCAAGTTTTTCGGCGACTTCATCGATAGGCATCGGCTTAGCCGCGCGATTTGCAGCGTATTTGAGATTTCCCTTCACGCTGTGATGCCAAAACAGATTTGCATCCTGAAAAACATACCCGATTCGCCGTTCATGGGGCGCGAGGAATCGAGAACCGTCCTGCAGGACATCATCGTCGATGCTAACAATGGATCCAGTGTGGCGGTCCAAACCTGCGAGGGCGCGCAGTATTGACGTTTTACCGATGCCCGACGATCCAAACAGCCCGGTCACCATTCCTCTCCGGGCTTCGAATTCAGCTCCAAGGTGAAACGAGTCCTTCCGAATTTTTAAGTTGGCAAAAAGGCTCATATCCTGATCAAACCAGAGCGCCGGTTAAACGCGTAAACCGCCGCAAGCAATACAAAGGAAACGATCAGCAGCAGAGCGGAGAGGACATGTGCTTGTGCGTACTCGAGGGCCTCCACGTGTTCGTAGATGGCGATCGATACGACTTTCGTCTCGCCCGGGATACTTCCTCCGATCATGAGCACCACGCCGAATTCACCGACCGTGTGTGCGAATCCAAGAATCGACGCGGTAAGAAACGAAGGCCGTGTCATTGGAACCACTACTGAAAAGAAACGGTCGAACCGGGAAGCCCCGAGGGTCGCCGCTGCCTCTAGTGATCCCTCTGCTACATTCTGGAAACCATTTTGAAGAGGCTGAACGACAAAGGGAAGTGAGTAGATGACCGAACCAAATACGAGGCCGGCGAAAGTAAATACGGGCGGTTTTGATCCCAACCACTCGACAATACCTCCAATCGGTCCGTTCGGACCAAGTGCGAGTAGTAAGTAAAACCCAAGGACGGTCGGCGGCAAGATTAGGGGAAGCGCGACAAGAGCTTCGATCAGAAACTTGAGCTTAAAGCGGGTTCGGGCAAGCCACCATGCGAACGGTGCTCCTACCGCGATCAGGATGATTGTCGTGATCAGGGCGAGTTCAAGAGTAATCAATAAGGCGGAAAGGTCCGCGTCACTCAACATCATGGCGTCAGGTAACCGTGTCTTCTAATTAGTTCACGGGATTCCGGGGATCGTAGAAATTCGAGGAATCGTTTTGCGTCCTTCGAATCAGACAAGAGTACAGCACGCTGCTCGATCGGCTCATAAAGGTCTCCCGGGATCACCCAATGTGAGCCGGCGTTTTCTTTCGGAAGAGTAAGTACCTGAGAAAAGGCGACCAGCCCGACTTCAGCGTTTCCGCTTGCTACAAAATGAAACGCCTGGCTCACGTTCTCGCCCTGAACGATCCGTTTGGAAGTTTGGGCATCTTCCAGCTTTAAATTGCGCAATGCTTCTTTTGCTGCGAGGCCGTAAGGCGCCAGTCTCGGATTAGCGATCGCTAACCGTTCGTTTTTGGTAAGAAATGAGTCCACTTCTGTGCCACTGAAGCGCTCTTTGTCTGCGCTCCAAAAAACAAGCTGTCCCTCTGCATAGACGAATCCGGTGTTTGGCTGCGCGACCCCATTCTTTTCCAGCATTTCAGGACGTTTCGAGTCCGCAGCGAGGAAAACGTCGAATGGAGCACCGTTGGAAATCTGGGCAAAGTGCTTTCCGGTAGAACCGACCGAAATCCGGACCGAAATCCCGGTCTGGTTTTCAAATCGCATGGCAATCTCTTTCGCGGTTGCTGCAAAATTACTGGCGACAGCAACACTAATTTCAGATTTCGAATTGTCTAAACAAGCCGGCTGAGAACAAAGAAGCATTGTTGCTATCGCACAAAACAGCGTACCGACTCTAAATTGACGAGCGTTTATTATCTGCAATTCGAAATGTAGCCCCGGTTCTAAATTCTACTCAGCCCCCAGACCTCGACACTCAGGCCTCAGTACTCTCTAAGCCCCTGCGGTCTCGGCCTCTCCGTCGCTAAGAATCTTGACGAACTTCTTTGCAGCAAGGGTTAACTCCCGGTCGCTCCGGTAGATCACCCCAACCGGACGCAGCCAATCCTTCTCACTGAACTTAACCACATGTAGCTGCCCGTTGCGTTCTTCATCCATTACACTCGGATAAGGTACGATCGCCAACCCAAATCCGACCTCGACTGCACGTTTGATCGTTTCGATATTGTCGAATTCAGCAGCCTTGTTGACACTTACGCCGTATGATTTAAGGATTTTGTCGGTCGCCTTTCTAGTCGGGATATCCCGTTCAAACAGAACAAAGTCCTGATCATTGACCTCCTTAGCCTTAATCCGTTTTCTTTTTGCAAGGTCATGATCCGGCGGGCAAATGAGAACCAATTTATCACTTGCCATCGGGACCACTGTCAGTCCGCGCCGTTTTTCGGGGAAGGCCACAATGCCGAGTTCAACGATTCCTTTTAGTACGTCCCGAACTACGCGGGTCGTGCGCGAATATTCCAAGTCTATCTTTACGTTTGGAAACTTCGACATGAACTCCCTTACCCTGGGCGGGAGCTCATGAAGGCCGATACTGTAGACCGTTGCGACTTTTACAACACCGCTTATCCGTCCGACCAGCCGGTTCATCTGTTCGTTTAACTGGTTGTATGAAGCGAGAACGTTCTTGCTCTCTTTATAGAAGACCTCCCCGGCGGTTGTAAGACGTATCTCGCGACGCCCGCGAACGCGCTCCAGCAGTTTTCTGCGGAATTTCTCTTCCAATGTACGTACTTGCTGGCTTACAGCCGACTGCGTTACGAAGTTTCTTTCCGCCGCAAGTGAGAAGCTCTGCATCTCCACCAAGTCGCAAAATACCTTTAAAGTTTCAACATGCATACTAAACAAAACCGACAAAATAATTAGATCAACTAATTATAAGTAGAACTGGAAATTTAATGCAAGGGAATTCATTTTTACTCCTAAGTGCTTATTTTGTATCGTTTGATATACTCACTATAAGTTCACAATTTGAGCCGTCGAGATTGAGAGGTTTCATTTTAGTTAGGACTTAGAATTCCATGCTCCAATATAATCAGAGGATAGACGAATGGCCGCAAAATTAAGCAGGACCTTTATCCTGAGGAAACTGCATCAGCTGACCGGGATCGTCCCGCTTGGACTGTTTTTCGGTGTCCACATGTTCACCAATGCGAAGGCGATGAACGGCGCGAAGGTATTTAACGATGCAGTTGCCGATATTCATCACTTGCCTTTTTTGTTGTTTATCGAGATATTCGGCATTTTCCTGCCGCTTTTGTATCACTCGGTTTACGGCATTTTTATTTCTGCTGAAGCCAAGACCAATGTTGGCGCTTACGGTTTTGGAAGAAATTGGCTGTATGTGTTCCAAAGGGTAACCGGGATCTTTCTTTTCGTATTTCTACTCTTCCACCTGTTGCATTTCAGATGGGGACTCTTTGCAGGGCTCGGATTGACAGATGTAGCTGTTGCCGGTAACGCAGATCAGGCATTTGCGATTGTGGCGGCGGACTTCCAGTCGATCGGAGTGGTCATATTCTACATTCTGGGAGTTGCGGCTACCGCATGGCACCTTGGTTATGGACTGTTCTTATTTGCAGTCGACTGGGGCCTGGTGATTGGCGAAAAAGCACAACGTGCAACGTTAGCTGCCAGCGCAGCCGTGGCAATTGGGTTATTCGCACTAGGCACCAATTCGATCTTTTCTTTTGTCAGGCCGTGCGGTTTGTTGCCGCAAGTCCTTTGTGAGTCGGAAGTTGGTGTGGTAGAGGCAGAGAGGTTTTAATCGAATGTCAAACGATACAAAGATAGCGATAGTTGGCGGAGGACTCGCTGGGCTTGCTGCTGCGATGAAGATCGCAGAGGCCGGGCATAAGGTCGACCTCTTCTCGGTTGTTCCCGTAAAGCGTTCCCACTCTGTTTGTGCACAGGGCGGCATCAACGGCGCTGTAAACACAAAAGGTGAAGGTGATTCCCCTTGGAAACATTTTGACGACACAGTGTACGGCGGGGATTTTTTAGCTAACCAGACGCCGGTTAAACAGATGTGCGAAATGGCGCCCGAGATCATTTATCTGTTCGATCGAATGGGTGTTCCGTTTTCGAGAACAAAAGAGGGACTGCTCGATTTCCGCAGATTTGGAGGGACTCTCCATCACCGAACGGCGTTTGCCGGGGCCTCGACGGGTCAGCAACTTCTTTATGCCTTGGATGAGCAGGTCCGGAAATATGAAGTTGCCGGGCTAGTGCGGAAGTTTGAGGGCTGGGAGATGCTCTCGCCGGTTATGGACGATCATCAGGTCTGCCGCGGACTGGTCGCGATGGACCTCCAAACGCTTGAGCTAAAAGCGTTCTCGGCAGATGCGGTGATAATGGCGACGGGCGGCCCCGGAATGATCTGGGGCAAGTCGACTAACTCGCAAGTGTGTACAGGCAGTGCGATCTCGGCGTGCTATCAGCAGGGTGCAAGATACGCGAACGGCGAATTTATTCAGGTTCATCCAACTTCGATCCCGGGTGAAGACAAGCTTCGGCTTATGTCTGAATCCGCGCGGGGCGAAGGCGGCAGGGTTTGGGTTCCGAGAGAATCCGGTGACACGCGGCCGCCTCAGGACATTCCTGTGGCAGAACGGAGATATTTCCTCGAAGAGAAGTACCCGGCATACGGGAACCTGGTCCCGCGTGATATCGCAACTCGTGAGATTTTCCAGGTGTGTCTCGACGGGCACGGCATCGGCGGGGACAACCAGGTTTACCTTGATCTCACCCACATTCCCGCGGACGAATTGACACGGAAACTTGGTGCGATACTTGAGATCTACGAGATGTTTGTCGGAGATGATCCCCGTTATGTCCCGATGCGTATCTTCCCGGGCGTACATTATTCAATGGGCGGCATGTGGGTTGACTTTGAACAGCGCACAAACGTGCCCGGTTTGTATGGAGCCGGTGAATGCGATTATTCGATTCACGGAGCTAATCGGCTGGGTGCGAACTCCCTGCTTTCTTGTGTTTATGGTGGATTTGTCGCGGCTCCTGCAGCGCTTGATTACGCGAAGAATGTGGAAAGAGGAGACACCGAAACCAACGGCATTCATGACGCTGAGCTCAAGAAGCAGATACAGATCAATGATGACCTGGTTAAAAGTGAAGGAACGGAGAATCAGTACAAGCTTCACGACGAGCTTGGAAAAGTAATGACTGACAACGTAACGGTTGTCCGTTATAACGACAGGCTGCAGGCCACTGACGACAAAATTCTGGAGTTGATGGAACGGTTCCAGAACCTCTCAATCAACGACTCGAACCTATGGGCAACACAGGCTGTACCGCATGCGCGGCAGCTTTGGAATATGTTCCAGCTTGCGCGTGTCGTCACCCGGGGTGCGTTGGCTCGTAATGAATCGAGGGGCGCACACTACAAACCCGACTTCCCGGAGAGAAACGATGAGGAATGGCTGAAAACGACGATCGCGGAATTTTCAGAGGAGGCTCCTGTGTTCTCGTACGAGGACGTCGATATCGGTGAGATCGAACCGCGCCAGCGTGATTATTCGAGCAAAAAAGAGAAGAAGTCAGCGTAGATTTGATTAGGACAGCATTTTTGTCGTACGGAAGATAGGAAATGAGCGAACAAAACGGTCACCAGCAAAAGAAAACACTTAACAATCCGCCAGAGAAGATACAGGTATCGATCAAGCGGCGGGAAAAAACGGATTCTTCACAGTATACGGATGTTTTTGAGATTCCATACCGGAGAAATCTGAATGTAATTACCGTATTGATGGATATTCGCAAGAATCCGGTTACTGTTGATGGCAGGGAAGTTACGCCTCCCGTTTGGGATATGAACTGTCTCGAACAGGTGTGCGGAATTTGTACGATGGTCATTAACGGCAAGGTAAAGCAGTCCTGCTCTGCATTGATTGATGACATTCTCCTGGAATCGGGAGGGAACTCGATTACGTTATCGCCGATGACCAAGTTCCCGAATGTGCGCGATCTCAAAGTGGATCGTACGCCGATGTTCGATCACCTCAAGAAGGTTCATGCCTGGGTCGAACTTGACGGAAGTTATGACCTCGGTCCCGGACCAAAAACCTCGCAGGACGTTCAGGAAGAGAGATATGCCTACTCGCGCTGCATGACCTGTGGTTGCTGCCTTGAGGCTTGTCCGCAGTATCATGGTGATAACTACATAGGACCTCAGGCCATCGCACAGGTTCGATTGTTTAATATGCACCCTACCGGTGAGATCACGAGAGACGACCGCCTGGAGGCATTAATGGATGACAACGGAATTGCCAATTGCGGTAATTCTCAAAATTGTGTCCAGGTATGTCCGATGGGATTACCTCTCACACGGGCGATCTATGAAACGAACAGGGAAGTTACTGTCCATGGATTGTTTGGTTGGCTTCGGAAATAGCCGGTTACAAAATAGAAAATGAAAAAGCCGCCCGGCAAAAAGGGCGGCTTTTTTTCTTCGAGGTCTGAAACTATTGAACAGTAGGAGCGATCGGTACCTGATCCAGGTTAGGCGGCAAGATTCCCGGGGAGTCGTTGACGAAGTCTTCGACCTCGTCAAATGGCATCGGCTTGGCGAAATAATAACCCTGAGCACCTTCGCAATTCAGGTCCCTAAGTTTCTCAAGCTGGATCTCATTCTCAACTCCTTCTGCGATAACCTTCATGCCGAGGCTGCGCGCAAGAGCGATTATCGTCTGAACGATTTCGCTGTTGTTGCCGCCATTCTCGATTGAATCTATGAAGGTTCGGTCGATCTTCAGTGTAGAAATAGGAAGTTTGGTGAGATAGCTCAAATTCGAGTATCCGGTCCCGAAATCGTCAATGTTGATCTCAATCTCGTGCTTGCGGAGTTCCTTGAGCATTTCGATCGCTCTGTCGCGGTGTTCAAAGAATACCGATTCTGTGATTTCGAGCTTAAGGTTAGCAGGCCTGAAGCCGGTTTCAGTCAACACGTGCCTGATCTTCTTGACCAGATGCGGGTGAGCAAACTGTTTGCATGAAAGGTTTACGTTCAGAATTAACTGCTTCTCATCCCCGATATTGTTTTGAATCGAGTGAATCTGCCGACACGCTTTCCGCAGGATCTGTTCTCCCAATGCGTCGATAAGGCCAATTTCTTCAGCGAGCGGAATGAACCGGTCAGGTGGGATTTCGCCCATCGATGGGTGTTCCCACCTGGCGAGTGCCTCAAATCCTTCGATTTTGTCATTGGAAAGGGAATAGATCGGTTGATAGAACACGCTGAACTCATCGTGTTCAACGGCGCGTCGAAGATC
>JABDKD010000257.1 GCA_013003215.1 Pyrinomonadaceae bacterium | reverse complement strand
GGAACTTGGAACTTGGAACTTGGAACCTGAAACTCAAAACTTGGAACCAGAAACCTGGTACAGCCCTAGTGTCTGGGCAGACCGGTCTTTTGCATGATTTTGGCGCCAAGTTCTTCAACGGACATCTGTGTTGAATTCAGAAACTTGATTTTGGAGCGCCTGAAAATGGCCTCAGCCTGGGCAACCTCGTACTGACACTGCCTTGCTGAAGCATAGCTCGCTCGGTTGTAACGTTCTTGTCGAATTTGCTGGAGCCGGAACGGATCGATAGTGAGACCAAAGAGCTTTTCCCTGTATTCTTCCAAAACTTCAGGAAGGCGGTTCGCGTCGAGTTCCGAATCTGTCAGAGGATAATTCGCCGCATAAACTCCGTATTGAAGCGCCAAGTACAGGCAGGTTGGAGTCTTACCTGATCGGGAAACTCCAACGATTATTATCTGGGCGTCTTTGTAAGAACGGGTCTCGATTCCATCGTCAGTTTCAAGCGCGTAATTCATCGCTCCTATCCGCGTGGCATAGCCATGCGCATTCTTCATTCCGTGCGAGAGTCCTATTTTGTGAGCCGAACGCGTCCCCAACACATCTTCGAGAGGATTCAGAAAAGTATCAAACAGGTCAAAGAATTCGCAGTTACTCTCGGAGATCAAAGTTCGAAGTTCGTCGTCAACCAAAGTCGCAAATACAAGAGGCCGTTCGCCGCTCTCACTGACTGTGCGATTTATCAGCTCGACCGTTTCATCAGCCTTCTTTCTTGTATCGAGAAACGGAAGTACTTCGGTGTGAAAAACGACATTCGGAAACTGACTCAAAAGTGATTGGCCCAGGGCTTCGGCAGTGACTGCGGTACCGTCCGAAATAATAAACGAAGTGCGTTTCTTGGAACTCATAGAGTAATTAGCAAATGATGTTTTGTTGGACTATTATCATGACATAACAACAATCCGAAGCGGAAATTTGACTATGACCAAACAAATCGCCTGGTTCAATGAGCTCGACATGAACGATGTCGAAACAGTCGGCGGAAAGAACGCGTCACTTGGTGAAATGATCAGGAACCTTTCCTCTGCGGGAATCACAGTTCCAAATGGTTTCGCTACTACGGCTGATGCCTTTTGGGCGTTCCTCAAAGAAAACGATCTCAACAAAAAGATAAACGATAGATTAGCGAATCTTGATGTCGGAGATGTTGCTGCTTTGAGCAGCGCGGGCGCTGAAATCAGATCCTGGGTCGCGGAGTCCAGGCTGCCGGGCGATCTGGAATCGGAAATCAGAAAAGCCTATGAACAGATGTTGGCGGAGTCTAACGGCGAGATTTCCGTGGCGGTACGTTCGAGTGCAACAGCAGAAGACTTGCCGGAAGCCTCCTTTGCAGGTCAACAGGAAACGTATTTGAATGTTGTTGGTATCGACGAAGTCCTTAGGCGTGTAAAAGATGTGTTTGCATCACTTTACAATGACAGGGCGATCTCATACCGGGTTCACCAGGGATTCGAGCATTCAACGGTTGCTCTTTCCGCGGGAATCCAGCGCATGGTCAGAAGTGACCTCGGTGCCAGCGGTGTAATGTTTTCGATCGATACTGAAACGGGTTTTGAAGATGTCGTCTTGATCACGTCTTCCTGGGGATTGGGTGAATGTGTTGTTCAGGGGTCGGTAAATCCCGATGAGTTTTATGTCCACAAGCCATCGCTTGAAGAAGGCAAGGCAGCAGTCCTCCGCCGGCACAGGGGATCAAAAGCTCAAAAAATGATCTATGGCAAGGGAGCCGCGGTGGAAACGGTTGACGTTCCGGCGGAAGAGCAACGCAAGTTTTCTTTGAATGATGAGGAAATCGAGGAGCTTGCCAAGATGGCCTCGACGATTGAAAAGCACTATGGTCGGCCGATGGATGTCGAATGGGGCAAGGATGGCGCCGATGGAAAGATCTATATGCTCCAGGCGCGTCCCGAAACCGTCAAATCCCAGTCAAAGGGAAATGTAATTCAGCGATATCAACTGAAGGAAACTGACGCTGCGGTCGTGACAACAGGGCGGAGCATCGGCCAAAGAATCGGTGCGGGAAATGTCCGTGTAGTCAAAGATGTTTCTGAAATCGGGGTCGTGGAAGAAGGCGATGTGCTCGTTACAGATATGACGGATCCGGATTGGGAGCCGGTGATGGAGAAAGCCGCTGCGATCGTAACGAACAGGGGAGGACGTACCTGCCACGCTGCGATTATCGCGAGAGAGATCGGCGTGCCTGCCGTAGTCGGCTGTGGCGACGCGACCGAACGTTTGAAGGGCGTTGCTAAGGCAACTGTTTCATGTGCAGAGGGCGAAACCGGAAAGGTCTATGACCGAATTCTCGAATTTGATATTCATGAAACGAGTCTGGAAACGCTGCCGGAGCTCCCGTTCAAGATAATGCTTAACGTTGGAAGTCCGGAACGCGCCTTTGATTTTCAGAGCCTTCCAAATCATGGGATCGGTCTTGCCCGCCTGGAATTTATCATTAACAACACTATCGGAATTCACCCTAAGGCCCTCCTCGGGTATGACCTGATGGAAGATGATGTAAAGGAGCACATCGACTCCGCAACTGCCGGATATAGCAGTCCTGTCGAGTTCTATATCAGCAAGTTGACTGAAGGCATTGCGACACTTTGCAGCGCATTTAGAGGCAAGCCCGTGATCGTGCGTCTCTCGGACTTCAAATCAAACGAATACGCGAACATGTACGGCGGGACAATGTTTGAGCCCGAAGAAGAAAACCCGATGATCGGATTTCGAGGTGCGTCCCGCTATATTTCCTCGTCATTTCGAGAATGCTTCAAGCTCGAATGTGAAGCAATAAAGCGGGTGCGTAATGACATGGGTCTGAAGAACCTCGAGGTAATGATTCCTTTCGTTAGGACACTAGAGGAAGCCGATGAGGTTATCGCCCTTCTTGCTGATAATGGCCTGGAGCGCGGCGTTGACGGACTGCGGGTGATCATGATGTGTGAGATTCCATCCAACGCAATCCTTGCGGAAGAATTCCTCGAGCGTTTCGATGGATTTTCGATAGGTTCGAATGACCTGACACAATTGACCCTGGGTCTCGATCGGGATTCCGGACTCATTGCCCACCTTTTTGATGAAAGAGATCCTTCAGTGAAAGCATTGCTGGCAATGGCGATCAAGGCGGCGAAGATTTCCAATAAATACATCGGTATTTGCGGACAAGGCCCTTCGGACCACCCTGATCTGGCGAAATGGTTGATGGAGCAGGGAATCGACAGTGTTTCGTTAAACCCGGATACGGTTGTCGAAACCTGGGTATATCTCGCCAAATGATCCGTCTATCTGATTTCGACTTCGAGTTACCCGGGGAATTGATCGCTCAGGAGCCGCTGGAGCAACGAGACGCATCCCGCATGCTGGTTCTCGGTCGAAAAGATGGTGTGATTGCGGATTCCGTGTTTGCGTCAATACCTTCTCATCTAAGGCCCGGCGATCTTCTTGTTCTAAATAACACAAAGGTATTTCCCGCAAGGCTTTACGGAATTACCAATACCGGTGCCAGGGTCGAGGTCTTCTTGGTTGAAAAGAAGTCGAGATCGACTTGGGAGGTACTGGCCCGCCCCGGAAAACGTCTAAAGCCCGGAAAGAAGGTGGAATTTGGAACAGGGTTTTCCGCTTCGGTTGTTGGAAGAGCGGCAGAGGGAAGAGTCGTTCTGGAATTCGCAATGGAAGGGGACTTTGACTCTCTTGTGGACAAATATGGCGAACCGCCCTTGCCACCATATATAAAGAGACAAAAAGGTGAATCTGAGAAAGACCGCGAAAGATACCAAACGACCTACGCGAGTGAACGGGGTGCGATAGCCGCACCGACCGCAGGCCTTCATTTCACCAAAGAAGTGATGTCGGAACTAAAAGACCGGGAAATTGCCTTAGCAGAAATCACCCTGCATGTCGGATACGGAACATTTGAACCTGTCAGGGTTGAAAATCTGAATGAACATCGCGTCGCTGGAGAACGGTTTGAAGTCTCTGATGCAACAGCCCAAACGCTTAACACCGCCAAAACTGAAGGAAGGCGTATCGTCGCGGTTGGGACAACGACTACCAGGGCGCTGGAGTCAATTGTGACACCTGAGGGGACGTTCGAGCATGGTGCCGGAAAAGCCGATCTTACGATTCTACCGGGTCATGAATTTAGAGGTATCGATGCCCTTCTGACGAATTTTCATCTCCCCAGATCTTCGCTTCTTGTACTCGTCTCGGCATTTGCGGGGCGTGAACATGTTCTTGAAGCATACAGACATGCGGTCCGAGAGCGTTATAGATTCTACAGTTATGGGGATTGCATGCTTGTCATTTGAGTTGACTGAGTTGACTGAGTTCAAAGTTCAAAGATCAAAGTTCAATGTCAGAGCAACTATGTTGACTCACTTACTCCACGACTTGGAACTTTGAACTTGAAACTTGAAACTCACAACTCTCAACTGGAACACGGGCCTGCTCAGAGTTAGACTTAAACGATGGCGGTGATGCAGAAAATTCGGGAGCTACTTGAGCTGCCTGAAGTGTATCCTCGTGATGCCGTTGTTCCCGCTCCTCCTACAACTTACAAAGTTAAGCCGCTTACCGTAGATCATCTTTCAGAACTATTGAGATTGAGTGTTCGCTGTTTTCGCGGATCCGAAACTTATAACCGCGAAACGTTTGAGTACCTTCTGCGTGAACCTCAAGTTCTTGCGTATCAAGTGATGGCGGAAGAAGGGGCGATTGTCGGATTCGTATTCGTGCTGACAAATAAAGGCAGGATTGCGCACATTACGACGGTCGCAGTTGCTCCGGAGCACCGTAAACGAGGGATTGCGAGGCTGCTCTTAGATCATGCTGAGAAGGCACTTCAAGCCAAGGGTTTCGAGTCGATCGTCTTGGAGGTAAGGGTCTCAAACCTTGCCGCGCAGAATCTTTACACCAACCGGGGTTTTGTAATCATTCAAAAGCTCTCTTCCTATTACAACGACGGTGAAGATGCATTTCTAATGACAAGATCATTGATGTCATGATTTTCGATCACCCAATCTATCCAATTACAAATACAAGGCTTAGTGGACTCTCTCACGCAGACCAGGCTCGAGTATTTGCAGAACAGGGTGTTGCTTTGATTCAGATCAGAGAAAAGTCGCTAACTTCGCGAGCATTCTATAAGGCCGCGTCCGCTGCGGTGGAGGCCATAAAAGGGACGAGATCGAAACTAATCGTGAACGATAGGGTCGATATTGCTATGGCGGTCGGTGCGGATGGTGTCCATCTGGGCCAGGAAGATCTAAGACCCGGCTATGCAAGAGACCTGCTAGGTGCGAATGTTTTGATCGGATATTCGACGCACACTATCGACCAAGTTCGCGAAGCTTTGGAAATGCCGGTCGACTACATCGCTTTCGGCCCTATTTTTGGAACTTCGACGAAAGAAGATCCGGACCCGCCAACCGGAATCGAAGCGCTGAAGAAAGTTAAGGAACTTGCCGGGCCAGTTCCGGTCGTCGCAATTGGTGGAATCAACAAAGAAAATATCGCAGAGGTAAAAGAGTCCGGAGTTAACGCAGCTGCTTTGATTGGAGCGCTTTACGCTGGTGAAAACGAAATTCAGAACAATGTTTCAGAGCTGACTTCTAAATGGTCTGATAAAAATGTTTAACAATGTTCAAAAAATACTTGCAATTCCTGTTCGTATAATCCAGAATAGTTATTGGCCGTCTCACGTACTCACCGGTCATTAGTCATCACGCATCACGATCCCATCTACTGCAAATCCTTTAAGGAGTAATTTCCAATCAAATGAGTCTACTTGATGTAGCCCCGATTATTGAGCAGATGCTGCTCATCTCTGAGAACGTTTCCGACTTGAACTTTTCGTGCGGACAAAAGCCGCAGGTTGAGATTAGCGGTACGCTCTATTCCGCATCCCCTATGGGACTAGGGAAACTGACGGCGTTTCAGACTGAGATGATCGCAATGTCGCTTCTGCGCGATAACCCGGAGGCATCCGCACAGCTCGCTACGAATGGAACAGCGGATCTTAGCTGGTCACTACCAGCCAGATGCCGTTTTCGTGTGAATATCTTTCAGCAACGAGGTTCGTTCTCAATCGTAATGCGTGTGATTCCACACGAGATACCAAGTTTCGAATCTTTAAACATACCGGTTCATCTTTCAGAGATCTGCGAGTTGAGGAATGGGCTTGTTCTTCTTACCGGACCAACAGGATCCGGAAAGAGTTCGACCCTTGCTGCGGTCATCGATCAGATCAATCGAACCAAGAGCTATCACATCGTAACTATTGAAGACCCGATCGAGTTTCTTCATGCACACAAGAAATGCACGATAAACCAGCGTGAAGTGGGTTCCGATACGAAAGATTTCGCCTCAGCACTTCGAGCCGCTCTCCGTCAGGCTCCAAAAGTGATCCTCGTCGGTGAGATGCGTGACCTCGAGACCGCAGAGATCGCCCTCGAAGCGGCTGAAACAGGTCACCTGGTCCTTTCAACTTTGCACACGATTGATGCCTCGAAAACGGTCGACCGTATTATCGGATTGTATCCAAAGAACGAGGAGAAAATCATTCGTACGCGCCTTGCTCAGACATTCCGTTACATCGTTTCGCAACGTCTTGTACCTAAAGCTGGCGGCGACGGTCGAGTTGCTGCAGTTGAGATCATGAGATCCAACCCAAGGACCCGGGAGTACATTGAGAAAGGTGAATCGGATGGTAAGACACTCCTCGATGCGATTCGTGATGGATCGATCGACGGTATGCAGGATTTCGACAGCGTACTGCGGGACATGATCCAGAAAGAAATAATCACTCTCGAAGACGGACTGTCTTACGCGACCAACCAGAACAACCTTCTTCTTCAACTCAAAGGACTTGCTTCAACGGAAGACTTTATCGAGCAGGCGAAAGAAATCCGTGAGAATGTTCCGACCGCACCTTTACCCGAACCGCCGAAAGATCCGGCTAGCGTGCTGGACATGATGGAGTAGAAACTAAATACCTTAGAAATCTGACGAAAAAATGATTATACGCTGCGACAATTGCTCAGTATCACTCCAACTCGATGAATCGAAGGTCCCAGGAAAGACCTTCACGGTTCGATGTCCGAGATGTCAAAATCTCGTACGCGTTGGGAATTTGGCCGAAGGAAAATCATCGACGGTAGACCAACTCGCATCCAACGGTCCGGCCCCTGCCGTTGATGATAAGGCCAGTGACTTTAAAATGCGGGAGTCCGAGTTTCAGATCAACAACGCGATGAAATCGCTACTCGCCGCGCTCCAAACCAACAATCAAACTGTTGAATCGAGTGACGAAAAGACCGAAAAGCCACGCAGAGTTTTGCTCTGCATGGGTGCCAGCGCGGATCCGACCGCAAAAACGCTCGTACAAGCTGGTTACAAGGTCTACATTGCGAAAACACCCGCACAAGCGAATGAAAGACTAAAAGAAGGAAAGACTGAAATACTCCTTCTCTCTCCGGACTTTGCCGCCGAGTTTGGAGGTGCCGCGATTCTCCAGCAGAAGGTCAACGCGATGTATGCGAAAGAGCGTCGACGACTTTTCCTCGTATCAATAGAGGAAGGCGTCACGACAATGAATGCACACGAGGCATTTTTGCGGAACTTGAACCTTATCGTCAGCTCAGAAGATATAAGTCAGTTGCCGTTGATTCTTGACCGTGCGCTCCATGACTTTAACGACCTTTACATGTATTACAACCGTGCCACTGGTTC
Source organism: Pyrinomonadaceae bacterium (assembly GCA_013003215.1). Lineage (GTDB taxonomy): Bacteria > Acidobacteriota > Blastocatellia > Pyrinomonadales > Pyrinomonadaceae > Aridibacter. Next base: position 147 of record JABDKD010000257.1, on the reverse strand, counting down.
GGAAGCCATCTGATTCTTACTTAGTCTTCATCTTCTTCGGCGAGTCTTCGGACTCGCCTTTTTTTGTGGGCGGGATGGCAGGATAGAAGGAGCGCAGGATAGAAGGAGCGCAGGATAGAAGGAGCGCAGGATAGAAGGAGCGCAGGA
>JABDKD010000141.1 GCA_013003215.1 Pyrinomonadaceae bacterium | reverse complement strand
GCCTCGAAGATGTGTCCGTTTACTTGATTGTCGATAGAGACGGTAAGGTGATGAGCACGTGGCCCGGGGCTATATCTAGCGATTACGATCCTTTTGTTCGCGAGGCGTTTAGAGCTGCGCGTCAGGCACTATTCAACTGGTCTTTCGAACCTGTCGTCAAAGACGGTGTACCTCGTTTTGTTAGAGGAAACGTAACGGTTTTCGTCTCGCATAGCGAGAGACGAAGAGCAACATGGATCTGGATACAAAATAGAAAACGACAACTAAGAAAAGCCCGGAAAAACAACGATCAACAGTAGAACAAGTGACGTGTAGAACGGAAAAATCCATTCTGCATCAAATCTCCATTTTTCATTATCAATCCTCCATTAATCCTCACAAGGATATCTCCCCTTGTAAAGAACCTCCTTATCATCGTCGACCTCAAGCTGCATCATGAAATCGGAGCGAAAAGGGTCGCGGAAAGATGAGACACGAAGCGTGCCGGATCCTTTAGGCCCGCTGAGCGACGTACTGAAATTGACTTCCCTGCGACTATTCTTGATCTCAATATTGGGAAGAATATAAAAACTTTCCTCCATAGGTTCACCCAGCATTTCAATCGCCTTTTCGTTTTTCTTGACCTCGATAATCGCGCACTTGTACTCGTACGTGGATTTCGACCCGACAAGTACACCGCCAATTATTGCAAACGTTATAACGCTAACAAGGATTATCGGCAGCAATATGACCAGGCCGATAATTATGTAGAGTTTCTTGTTCGATTTCTTTACGGGCTGTTGGGGCTTCATTGTGAAGATTCTACAACAGTTCTTTGGCTATCGTGAACTGTATGCTTTTTTACGCAAAAACTATTTCCTGTCGCTGAAAGCGACAAACCCAATAGGCAGGGGTCATGAGACGTAGTCGATAGACCCCTGTAAATGATCCAAAAAAACCATTCGACCCCATCGGGGTCGCATAAACTGGCGAATTGTAATCACAGGCAAGTCGAACAGATGGATGCGGAAAAAACGGTGCCTACAGTACAGGGAGCAGTAGCGACCTGCAGCGACGTGCCAACAGTCTTCGTTTAGAAAGTCTAACTCACGAAATGCGTGACCTATCTACAGGTCGCTACTGCTCCCTGTACTGCTGATCTGCGTCCACCCATTCGCTCAATTCTGGGGCGCTGAGAGCCACTAATCCAACCCGCGTTGCGGCCAATTCCGTCAAACACAAGACGGCTCAACCTGAATCATTCGAAACGTCCATTGTCCATTGTTCATTAAATAGCGGTTTCAGTTATACTTTTTTGAAAACTAATCATGCTTAGATTTACAAACACATTATCCGGCGAAGTTGAAGAATTTGTGCCGCTCGAAGAGGGCAAGGTAAGAATGTATGTCTGCGGACCCACGGTATGGGATTTCGCTCACATTGGAAACTTCCGGACGTTCACGTTCGGCGATGTACTTCAGCGCTATCTTCGATACAAAGGATTCGACGTGACCTATGTTATGAACCTCACCGATGTCGATGACCGCATCATCAACGAGGCGGCAAAGAAAAAGATTTCGATCGATGAGATGACGGCGCCCTTTATTGTTGCGTTTAATGAAGATATGGCCGCACTTGGCAACCAGGATCCGGATGTACAGCCGCGTGCTACTGAGCACATACCGGAGATGATCGACATCATCCAGAAGCTGCTCGACAACGGTAAGGCATACGAATCGGACGGCTCCATCTATTTCAGGATCACAGAGTTCCCCGCTTATGGAAAGCTTGCGAAGATCAACTTCGAAGGCAACATCGCGGGCGGCTCGGAAAGGGTCGATACTGATAAGTACGACAAGGAAGACGCTCGCGATTTCGCGCTTTGGAAGCTTGTTGAGGACGAAGACGCGACCGGGTGGGACGCGCCATTCGGACGTGGGCGTCCGGGCTGGCACATCGAGTGCTCCGCAATGTCGATGAAGTATCTTGGCGAAACCTTCGATATCCACGCCGGCGGCGCGGACCTAAAATTCCCGCATCATGAAAACGAGATCGCGCAAAGCGAGGGCTCGACGGGCAAGCTGTTTTCAAAATACTGGCTCCATGGTGAGTTTTTAAAGGTCGACAACGACACGATGTCGAAGTCGCTCGGCAATGCACATACTCTCCGCGATGTGATGAAGCAAGGGTTTTCGGCACTTGCGATCCGTTACATGCTGATCTCCGCGCCATACAAGAAGCAGCTTAACTTTACATTTGAGGGGTTGAAGGGAGCCGAGACGACAGTCGCGCGTTTGAAGCAGTTTCGTAGGCTGGTCGCTGAATCGAATGGCGGCGATGGTTCCGATCCCGAAGTTGCAGAAGCTGTCTCTAAAGCGGTTTCGGCATTCGAGAATGCGTTGGATGACGATCTTAACACCGCCCGTGCACTAGCCGCGATCCATGACCTCGTTTCGGATATCAACACGCGCCTCACCGATGGTCCTTTAATGAATGACGACCGAGACGCTGTTTTGAAGGCGGTAGATGGCTTCAACTCGGTGCTCGGCATTTTTGGGGAAGAAGAGTCTGAAGAGATGCTCGATGAGGATATTGAAAAGCTCATCGAAGAACGCCAGCAGGCACGCGCCAACCGCGACTTTGCCCGGTCCGATGAGATTCGAGATCAGTTGGCGGTGCGAGGCATCATTCTTGAGGATACGAATGACGGTGTCAGGTGGAAACGGGGGTAATCGATTGTTGATTGCTCATTTGGCAATATCTGGCGTCATTGTTAAGGGGAATTAACGTGAAGAACGTGTTTTTGTTGTCCGTATTCTTTTTGTTGGCTTATTGCTGTACGGGTATGGCTCAGGACAAGAGCAATAAACCCGCTCAAATCCCTCCACCGGGGAACATCAAGATGCCTGAAGGGTACAAGCACACACGTCTTCAGGGCATCGACAGCGCCGTCGGCAGAATCTCTAACGAAGACGGCCTGTCTATCGGTTATGACATCGGAAGAATGGCGGCAGACTACACGCACCGTTATGTTATAAAACCGGACGACACTCTCTGGGGCAAGGAACAGACTGTACAGGGCGAACCGCTACGCATCGTGCGAACCAAAGACGGCAAAATTGTCGCCTGTTTTTTGAACAAGTACGTCAACTTCATAGCTCTCGTAGAGACGGAATAGGACGTGACGGAGTTTCTGCTAATGGTTATGACTTATGTATAGGTACTGGTCTTCTTGATAGCAGTCGATTCGGTGTAAATTGCCCTGTGCTTTAGCTCGGGGGCTATTTTCTGCAATGAATATGGGCACTTAAGTGCCCTGAATTCTTAGTTTAGATTTCCCTCCAGCTAAAGCTGGAGGCAATTTAAACACAAGACACAAGCCCCCCACCAAACTGAGCATTCGAAGACCCAATCCAAATCGCCCGGGGTCAAAGCATAGCCCCGACCCCTGTTCCCGCAAAACACACTTCGACCCTCATTGGGTAGCATCTATTCGACACCTTCGGCGTCTGCATTCTGGAATCTGCCTACAGGGGTCTCGCGAAAACTACGAGCCCCTTGGCTATTTGATATGTCGCTTTCAGCGACAGAACAAATTCGATACTTACCTTCCCGGCTGCTAGTCTTGGCTCTACCTTGACAACGGTTGTTCGCTTCGCTCAATGCGGGCAGGGATGCCCGCGCTCCATTTTTGAAGCTCATTCCGCTACTCGCGAGTTGGGAATCATCACTCGTCATTAAGTTTCCCGTTTTCAGTTCTCAGTTCTCAGTTCTCAGTTCTCAGTCATCATTTTCAGCCATCATCAATGACTTCACTATGATTCTACTGTCCCTATGTGGTTGAATTCCCCTCTCCAATCAATTCAGTTCTCAGTCCTCACCTATTTTTCTTGCTTTCGCACATTTCTTTGTGCGACAATTCGCACAAGAAGGAGGTGTGTATCGCAACAAATCTTGAAATTAACGAGGAATTGATGAAAAACGCACTTGAAGTAAGCGATCACAAGACAAAGAAGGCGGTCGTGAATGAAGCTCTCGAAGAATACGTACGGCGTCGCAAGCAGGTTAAGATCATTGATCTGTTTGGAAAAGTACGATTTGACGAGGCTTATGACTACAAGCTCCAGAGGAGCAAAAAATGAACCTTCTTGTGGATACTTCTGTGTGGTCGCTGGCATTGAGGCGATCCAATCAGTCGCGCGCGAAAGAAGTTGAGATTCTGGAGGAGTCGATTCACCTGGGGCGTGCGGAAATCATCGGTCCGATCAGACAGGAGCTGCTTTCCGGTATCAAATCAGAATCTCAGTTTCAGGCGCTTAGATCTGCGCTCGAACCATTTCCTGATGTTGTGTTGGACCGAGAGGATTTCGAAACTGCCGCGGTTTTCTTCAAAAAATGCCGTAAAAAAGGAGTTCAGGGTTCAAATACGGACTTCTTAATCTGCTCCGTTGCGCATCGTCGAAGCTTCAAGATCCTTACAACTGATAAAGACTTTGAAAAGATTGAAAAGACTCTCGGCCTTTTTCTGCTTCCGCATAATTAGGCCAGCATCCCGCCGTAATTTGCCACCTCGACAATTTTCTCACTACGATTTTTCCCAATCATCAATATTCCATCATCAATCACTTCCCTATGAATCTACTGAGCCTCTGTGGTTGAATTCCCACATTTTTATCCGATCAATACCGTGGCCTCGCGAATCACTTCTCAAGGACTATTTTCAATCAAAGTCCTCAGTCTTCCATCATCTTTCACTTCATGATTTAATTCCGGCATGAAACGAATACTACTTCCTATCGCAATTCTTCTTTTCTCAGTTTCATCATTCGCAAACGGCCTGAAGATCGAAAACATTCGTTATCTCTCCAAGGCAGATACAAAAGGTGATGTCTTTGTCGTTTTTGACCTCCACTGGAAGAACGCATGGAAAAACGCCCGCAACAACGACGCGGCATGGGTGTTTTTCAAGTTCCCCGGCAGAAACGGGGACCGCCACGCCAAAGTCGCCGCAAACGGACATTCTCAAATTGACTTGTTCAATGAGGCCGCTTCGGGGATCCGATTCGATGTACCAGATGAAAGAACAGGTCTGTACGTTTCTCCTTTTGCCAATTTCCGCGGTGACGTAAGTTGGCGGGTAAAGGTAAGACTCGAAACAGAGGGCCTAGACGACCGCTTACGGAGTGTTCCACCCAAGGTTTTTGGTGTTGAGATGGTTTATATTCCGAAAGGTCCATTCTCACTTGGCGACAAGGATCCAAAGGCAACCGACTACGGCGCGTTCTACAAATCAGATTCAGCGGGTGCACCTGACGGACATATAAGAATCGATTCAGAAGCCGCGATAGCAGTCGGACCCAATTCGGGCAGTCTCTACTACAAGAAGGCAACCTACGTTGGAGATCAGTCAGGACCGGTCCCCGCGACTTTTCCAAAAGGCTTTGAGTCCTTCTATCTAATGAAGTACGAACTCACACAAGGACAGTATGCTGAGTTCTTGAACTCAATACCCGATTCTTCGACATTCTCGCGTTCCAACTTTGTCGGCCGCAGTTACTACCAAAACAAAGGAACGATCCGTCTTGAGGGAAACGAATTTATTGCCGGCAAACCGGAACGCCCGATGAACTTTATGACTTGGGATGACGGTCTCGCATTTGCGGATTGGGCGGGGCTTCGGCCTATGACTGAGCTGGAGTTCACAAAGGCGGCGCGCGGACCGGGATTACCCGGCCGAAATGAGTTTCCATGGGGTACCGCGGATACGGATCAAATCGCGCGTATCGTCAACTCTAACAACGATTTAACGATGGCCAGGCATTTATCCGAATCTGATTTAAATGACGAGACTCTACCAATTTTTGGCGCCTCAGAATATTGGGTGATGGATCTTGCAGGAAGCGTTTGGGAGCGTGTGATAACAATCGGCTCTGCCGATGGACGTGCTTTCACCGGCAGCACCGGCGATGGAAATATCAACAGCAAAAACGATGACTGGCCTTACAACGACGCCGGCAAGAAAGGACACGGTTACCGGGGAGGAGGGTTCTATCACCAACGGCGCAGTGAACACGAATTCAACCCGTATAGTCCCATTGCGTACAGACGTTTTGGCGGTTGGTCAGGCGGCGATGCCCACATGGCATATGGCTTTAGGTGTGCGGGGAATGCGCCTTCGAATATGGAGAATCGGGAAGGTAATTGACAATGGAGAATGGACAATGAGAAATCGAGAATGCCTAAATTAGATAACATGTCGAATTGAGCGTGAACGATCGAAGACGATATCAGAATTTCACCTCAAAGTATTGAGATCTCGAGAAATTCAACCAGATCAAGAATTGTCCATCGTCCATTTTTCATTTTCCATTTTGCATTTCCTCTATTTCTTCAAATCGCTGAGAAGAAACCCGATACCGACGCCAAACGGGAGCGAAAGTGCGATCCCGAGACCGATCCGGTCAAAGGTATACCCGATCAGAAGTCCCACAATTACGCTGATCAGAATCCCGAATCCGTATGCAAATAGATTAAGTTCTTTTTTCATCTTCTTCCCCTAGTAATTCATACGAATTTCGGGCTTCTTAGTTCCCGGCAATCCTGGTGTCTGAACCACATAGGATCATAGGCATATAGAAATAAATAAAAAAATGGGTTTTTAAGAATCGGGCACAACTATTCCTATGATCCTGTGTCTCTGTGTGTTTCAGGGTCCCGATTGCGCGAACATAGTCAACCTTGTTCCTGACAACATAGAATCAATTGAAGTACCGAGGAAGTTCGATTCCGGCATCAATCTAATCTATGTGTCTATGATCCTATGTGGTTAAGAAAAACCTATTTCTCGACGACAAAAGATTTGGTCCACGCCGGTGGCGGAGGAGCTTTGCCCGAATCGAGCATTTCCTGCCATTTGCTATCTGTTAGCCTGTCGTTAGCCGGATGCGCGAACTCGTAATAGCTAAACACTGCGCCGCGGGTCAACATCAACTTCCCCTCTACAGGTACGATCACAAGGATCTCATTCGCTCGCCCGACACCTTCCTCAAGCACCATGTTTCCGGCGGTATGGACATCCGCGATAACCGCCATGTCCCTGTCCCCCTCATTTACCAGTTCCCAGGAATCCGGATTTCCGGTCATTACAGAAAGGGTCATGTACTCCAGAGTTCCTCCGATCGCTCGTATAGTCTGATACTCGGATTCGGTCAGTTTTTCGTTTCGAAGTTCTTTCTCGGAAATGGTCTTTAAATCTTCAAGAAGCACTTCGAAGTTGTCGAACTTGTACTTCAACTCATCAGGCATAAGCTTTCGTGACACAAGGCCTTCACGAGACTGCTGAGTCAGCTTCAGGAGCCGGTCCCAGAAATTTACGTTTGGTTCTACGTAACCCTTGAATTTCGCGGGTTCGCTCCCGTCACCCATTTCCGCTCCGCTCTGCTTTCCGTAAAGGATCGTGTCGTGCCGGAGTTCCGCCCAGGAACCCAAAGCCGTGTTAAGAGACTTGTCATCCCACGCACGAGAGCGCATGAATGACGGAAATCCCTCCGGTGCTGGTTCCAAGAGGGTCCTGAGGGAATCGAGCCAACCCCAATAAAGATTTGAATTCCATTCAGACACGGGAGTTGCCGCAAACTGCTCGACAAGCTTCGCCCGTTCGCTTCCGTAATCCTTCCATTTGAAAGGGTTGTAGAGATCCGGTCGCTCATCCAGATGATTCCTGGCCCTATCGCTTCCGAAAACGGCCATCACATCCAGTCCGGCCGGAAACGGTCGCTTTATTGGCTTTGAAAGCCGCTGGAGAACCTCGCTGTCTGGAATGTAACGCTGGCCCATGAACCTGAACTGAATATCAGCAACGGGAGCAACAGTCTTCCCGGGTTCAATAAGTCGCTTATTCTGAATTCTGGCTGCCCGAAGCTTTTTCGCTTCTTTGAAGAAGGTCTCCAAAAGCATTAGGCTGCCGTACTTCTCAAGCTCCGGCTTCCTGCCGTATACCTTTACTGAGAGTTCATTCCATTCAGCCGGGGTGACGTCGTCGGCAGTTCCGACATAAAAAGCGGTGGGCTCGTATATCGACTCCCATTCATTGTTGAGACCAGAGTCATAGAGTGCTCTCGTCAAAAGAACACTTTGCATGATCGTTTCATCAGCGCGCCCCTCGTTTGACTCCAGCGCAAACGGGGCCAACCCGTACCACATCATCGTCTTAAAGAACTTCGTCAGCGTTTCCGATTTCGTATAGTGTCCTCGCGGTACGAACTGCGAATAATCAATCTGGTATGGGAATATCGCGCCGACCGCGAATCCTTCGTGTTTCTTGATCAAATCGAGCTCGATCCTGAGCATGTTTGAGGCCTCGGCCGGAACATCTGTCTCTATTCCAAGGTTCTCGGCAGCTACGGCGAAATAGACGACGTTTTTTAACGCTGCCGCTTTGAGCCGCGGCTCGTCCACGGACTTCCAATTCTTAACCGATTGATCCAGCATCCCCTTCGAAAGCCTCCGCAGCACCGGAGTAAGAGTCTTTTCTTCCACCGTCCTCAGGGAGAAGTCAAAAAATATATGGTAAAGCTGAAGAACCGAATCAGTAGTTACAAAGGACGGAATATCCTTGTAGTCGTTGTCTTCGTAAATGTGAAAGAGCTGTTGGGTTTTTGTCGGGCTTACCGTAAACAGCTGCTTTCGAAGCATTGCCTTTTTTGCATTACTCAACGGGTAGATAGCCTCGAAAAGCTTCAGGTTCTCGATCTCAGCAAGGCTGTCCGAAACCTTGTACGGCTTAACTGATGCTGTCTGGTTAAAAACAGCCACCGTATTTGTCGCAAATATGAGGGTTACAATCCAGCTGACAAGTTTCTTCCGATTCTTCATTTCTTTTCTTCTCCTTTCTTCGATACATCCAGGCTGACACGTTTGCCATCCCCGACGAATTCAATCATTCCCTGTTTCAAAATCAATCCTTTTGCTTTATTCCAAGAACCGAAATCCCGCAGCCTTGTATATCCGAAGCTGTCCCAGTGGTATACCGCTACCCTTCTCGTTCCATCGAGCGCCCTTTCTAGTGCAACAAGCTCTTCGCCCGGGTGATTATCCGTATCTAAGAAAACAAAATCCGTGAACGGCCTCGATAAGGACGATCCCAACCATTTCGGAAATCCCGATTCTCCATTCCATCCGTAAACAAACAGACAGTTGTGCGGTTTCGGAAAAAACTTCGTCGGCTTGAACACACCGACAACGATCTCGCGCCGACCGTCTCCATCGACATCGGCGAAATCCAGTTTCCAGGGCTTCCAACCCTTGGGGACCGCCTCCCACACGGCTTGATTCCCGTGAAATATTTTCAAGGTCTTCTCTGCGTTATGATCGAGGATCACGCGTTCCGGAATTCCGTCTCCATCAAGGTCCGCCGTCATTTCCGAAATTGGCATTACGGAATCGAGCACAACCCTCGAACCGTCAACGCTCGTGCCTAGATCAGCCGACATCCGACTAACCCGGTCCAGGATCCTTGCAGATTCCATTTTCGACGCAGGATGCGGTCTGTATCCTTCAATTTTTACGGGAATAATCTCGGCCTCGGATACCCCGTATTCGGTGAGTTTCAATTTGAGGACCAGGCTTTCCTTAAGCAGTTTGTTGACGCGCGTTGGCGAATCGAAGACGAAGTTTCCCAGTGAATAGGCAATCAGTGCTTTTCGTCCCTTGTCTGTGGTCAGGGTCTCAAACCCTTGCAGGACATGGGGGTGATGGCCAAGCACTAGATCCGCTCCGGCCTCTGCGGCGACATGCGCAAGACTTCGCTGACGTTTCGTAGGTGAACTCGAGTATTCGGTGCCCCAATGAATCGAGGCGACTACAACATCAACCTCTGCACGCAATGCCTTCAGTGCTCTAGTAACCTCCGAAGGTTCAGCCCTCAGAAGCTCCGGCCCAGGGATTTTTCCCGGAATTGTCGGGATTGCTGTAAACGCGGCAAATCCGATACTTATGCCGTTTTTGCGAATCTTTGCAACTCCCGAACCACCGCCGTCCGGGTGATACACACCTGCGTATGAGATCTCATTTAGATCCAAAAACTCGATCGTCTGGATTAATCCCTTGCGGCCACAATCAAGGGTGTGGTTGTTGGCGATCGAGACCACATCCAATCCGGCATTGCGAATCGATGTCGCGTGTCTTGGGCTTGCCCTGAACTGATACTTCTTCTGCGCCGGGTCGCAGTCTTCTGCAATGGGATTCTCCAGGTTTGCGAATGCGACATCCGCCGTTGATAACATGTCCCCAACCTTTTCAAACGGATACCCAACTCCATATTGTTCGATCTTCGTGCGGACGCCGCGATCAAAAAACACATCACCGACGGCTACCAGTTCTACTTCACCTGATTCCGGTTGAGAAAAAACAGAAGATGAGAACGCCGCGATTATCAAGAACGACAAAATTAACCAATTGAATTTTGAGATACGTTTCATCTCGACCTCGTAAGGACAGAATATGAGTTTTCTGCTGCTCTGGGAAATCCCCTCTTTAGCCCCAAATTCCGATACATAAATTCGGAACGAAGAACGTAAGGATTCCTGCGTACAAATTCGCACTTCAGCGCGTACCTTCACGCACTTTCGACGAAGCCAGATGCGCTTATTTGCATGTTTTTTGATGTTTAAAGTCCCCTCCAGTAATCAAGGGCAATCAGAATGCCACGAAATGATCGTTCCCTGTTACAATGCCGGCCTGCAATGTTGTGGCATCTGCATTGCAGATAACAAATATGGTCGGAGTGAAACGACTGCACGAAAAAGGCGGCATCAGCCAAACGTGCCATGGAGGAAAATACAGTGTTAGCAACAAAAACCAAATCAAATATCACGGAATTCATAGATACATTTAGCAAAGCGAATAAAGGGAGGCCGACCAGGCTCGGAGTCCTGGAACAGGGACGCGGAGCTGTTATCGACTATTGGCTCGAGGACGGTTTGCCATTGGTAGGAATGGACGTCGATGAGCATGATATCGAAAAGACAACCGTCCAGATAATGCTCGGCAATCGGGCCGGGTCGGGCGAAAGCCATTTTACCCACCGGGTCAACGGCGTTCGACTTTTGAAGATTGAGATCAGTGCAGACGGCAAATCAGACGGAATTGATATTCTTGATTCAGAAGGAACGACCACCACGATGAGATTCGAAAAGGACTAGAAATCACCCGCGGCAGATCTTAATTTACCTATCGGACAAACCCCGAAGGCACGGGAATATCACCCGCGATTCCAAATGTCACTGCCTGAAATCCATCGTTGCTTCTTGATAAGTACCAGGTGTTTTCCGAAGGCCTGAATACCGCCGCATCAGCGATCCCATCGCGATCATAATCGCCCGCAACGGGTATATCGCCATCCTGTCCAAACGGAAATGAGAAAAAGGACTGGTTTTCTGAACGTAATACGAACCACTCCCCGGTCGTTGGCCTGAAGAAAGCCACGTCATCCGCATCGTCACCCGAAAAATCCTGCGGCGCTGGGATATCACCCGGCGCACCGAACTGTACCGCGTATACGCTTTGACTCTGGCTTTTAATAATCCACCATTCACCCAGAGATTCCCTGAAAACTGCAATATCTGACTTCCCGTCGCGATCATAATCGGCAATCACCGGCAAATCTCCGCTCGTTCCAAATGTCAGGATATCCACGCCGCCATCTGAAGACCGCGAAATGAACCAGTCTGCAGTCGATGGGCGAAATACAGCCGGATCCGCCTTTCCATCGCCGTCATAGTCACCCGGAGCAGGAATATCACCCGTCGTCCCAAATGGAAATGAATAAAACGAACTGTCCTCTGATCGCAAAACAAACCATTCCCCCGTATTTTCCCGCCAGAACGCAACATCGGTTTTTCCGTCACCCGTGAAATCCGCAGGCGTCAGCCGATTATTCGTAGAACCAAACTGGAACGCCCCGTTTCCACCGTCCGATGAACGCAAGTACCACCATTCAGCCGGAGCCGGCCTGAATATAGAGATGTCTGTCCTGCTGTCCCCGTCAAAATCAAACGGGATTCTGAATGAGGTCCCTCCCTGCGTCACCCAGACACTTGGAACCTGGGAGATCTGGATAGCACCGCTGCGTTCCGTCGAGTTGGGGTTCGTCTCGACTGTATAAGGAATGTCGCCGGATCCGTTACCGCTTGTCACTCCGATCGGAATGAACCCCGAGTTCGAGACCGCATTCCAGTTACACCCCGGTTGCGTGATCACTCTCAGAACACCTGTGGTCTCGAACGGACCGACATATATCTCGGAGTCCGAGGTCGAATAGCTGCAGTTCAACCCGGCCTGGGTGATCGGAAAATTGGTCGTATTTGTCTGAACCGTAACAAATACTGCGATCGACCGAGCATCGCCGCTATTGTTGGAGACACTATAGTCTACTGTCCCGTTCCCCGTCCCGGAACTCGAAGATGAGGTTCCAACACCGCCTGTTGCCGACCATGAACACGTAGGCTGCGTTGTTACGTTGAATGAGCCGATGCCGCCCTCAGCAGGAAAGCTGGCGCTTGGCGGATTAAACGAAAGCGTGCAGATAATCGCTTCCTGCCGGATGCTGAAAACTGTGTTATTTACCCTTATATTGCCGAACCTGTCGTTCGATTCATCCGACGGGTCGACCATGTAATCGACCGTCCCGTTTCCTGTTCCGGTACTGGAAGTGGTTGTCCAGGGAACGAATGAAGTTGCTGTCCATTCGCAGTCCTGATCGTTTGCGGTGACCTGGAACGAAAAAGAACCTCCTGTAGAAGGAACGGTCTGAGATATCGGATCCAACGTAAAACTACATGGCGTCGTGTCGTTTAGAGTGACCGAATAATTTCCAAAGGTATTCGGCAGCAACGAATTAGCGGCGATGACGTAGGTGCCCGTTTCCGGAAGATTCGCGATGATACGGGAGTTCGTTCCCGGTCCGCCGTCATCGTCTTCCCATGTGAAACTCCCCGAGATGGTTGTGAGCGCGAGATACGTATCAAATTCGGCAGAGGAAAAGTCGATAGTGACCTGCCTTCCGGCGACACCCTCAAACGTATAGAAGTCTGCATACGAATTGTCCTTCAGCTGGCAGTCTGCAGCGGTAAGAGATCCGTTAATTGTCTCTCCGAAGCCGATTGGGACTGATGCATCGCATGGATCTCCCGCTTCAGCAGAAATATCAAAAACCGGAATCTTCTTTAGTTTGTGATCAATGCTCTTCCCTTGGCCATCAGCCTTGGGTACAAAGTAAAATACCAAGATCAATGTGGATAGTGTGAGTATGAGTGTAAGGTGTTTTCTCATTCGCGTGCCCAACATCGGATACCGGCCTTCGGTTCTAAGTAGTCGTGTACTAGTATTTTCTATTCTCCCTGAATAGATCAACCGTTCTTGATGGTTTGAGCGGCCGGAGAGTTGGTTACCACTTAAGAGGAACTTCAGATATCTTTTGATCGATGAACATTACGGTAATTCAAAAGTCACACTTGAATGAGATTCACGCGCTGATTCGTGATTCTATCACCTTGTTATGCACAATAGACCATGGAAATGATCAGGAAAACCTCGATTTTTGGTTGGCAAACCGGTCGCCGGAATCTCTGGCGAAGGTAATTGACGCTTCTGATTCCAAGGGATTCGTTTGTATGGATGAGACGTCGATCGTTGGGGTGGCGCATATTAAGCGAACCGGGGAACTAACGCTCTGCTATGTCCATCCGGAGCATCCCGGAAAAGGCATCGGCTCAAGATTGCTGACGATGATCGAAGGCCAGGCGAGACATTGGGGTATAAAAGAGATCACCTTGATCAGCACTGCAACGGCGAAGCCGTTTTATGAAAAGCATGAGTATTTCGAATATGACGAACCGGTTACTTATCTGCGGATGCCCGGCTATCTTATGAAGAAGGTGTTGAGCCTCTGAACCCGAATTATTTCTTCTTCTTATTGGTTTTGGGTTTTAGTGAAGATGCATATTCGTAACTCTGGTCAAGCAGCTTCTCGAATCCCTTTGCGTTCAATACTTTAACCGGAACGACAACATATTCCCTCATCACCGCCCCATAGGATTCCAGAAGTGCTGAATCATACTTTTCAATAAAGGACTCGCGGTCTTCCTTAGAGAGACGAAGCCCGACCTCACCCGCTTTGTTCACACATGAAAACATGTGCCCGTTGACGGATGTATACGGGTTATTCGCACCCTTTCTTTCGATGGTTGGATGTTTCTCGAGATGTTTTTCAAAAAGCTCGATGGCTTCGCTTTCTACCTTTGGTACAGCCATATCGTTGAGATTCTCTAAAGCACGACGTCGGAACAAAGCTTCCCTTTGATACTCGTATAAGAGAGGTTCACCTCTGAAAAACGGTCAGTTTCGTCACAGTAGGAAAGGCAGGTATCAAACGGCTTCGAGTAGATATGAATGCTAGCCGCGCGTTCATTGTATTTGTCGAGATTCAGGATTTGATGAATCGGCTCTTCGAGTTCAACTGTCGCCGCCAGGCAATCCGACAGGCTAAAACTATCGGTGCGCTCGAGCTTGCAGTAGTTCTGGGAATCGATCTGTTCAACAACCCGGAAGTTCTGGCCCTTGAGCCGGCCGACCGGAACGGTCATCCAACACATCTGGTCCGAGTGGTTATGGATGCGGGACACCTGTCCTTTATCCCAGCAGATCACCATCAACTCAAAGCGTTCATCTTTATAAACAAGATTCCGCGTGTAGAACTTCTCCGACCAGTTCATGTACGGATCCATTGAATCAACATCCACTGGATTGTCACTCAAAAACTGATAGACCGGCTCGCAAAGAAACTCCGGATCAGGGATTTCTTTCAAACCTCTAACCAAATCATCCAACTTAACAGTCATACGAAAATTGATTGCCACAGAGGCACAGAGAAAACAAAATGCTGGCTCAAATGGATAGGATCGTTTCTAATTTGAAATCCGGGTTATCCCTCGCCTCATAACAGATCTACCAAAATTAATTATCAAGCCACGTTTCAAACCCGTTGCCTTCAAATAGCCCAAAATCTGAGCAGTTACGACATTGGGTACCTTTTGGAGTGATTTTAGTTCCACAACGACTTCATTTTCAACCAGCAAATCAAGTCTTTGCCCCTTCACTTTCTTACCTTTGTAAAACAGATCAACTACAAATTGACGTTGGTATTTGATGCCCTGGATGTCAAACTCGTGACAAATAGCTTCCTCATATGCGTCTTCAATTAGTCCCGGGCCAAGCGCCTTGTGAACTTCTATAGCTGCACCTATGATCTTTCCGGTGAGGGGATCGCTCATACACACTCCTATCTATTCTGTTTAATCTATTGCACTTGAAGTTAACACTCAGAATTTGGCCATTCGCAAAAAACCAGCCAATCCTCTGTGTCTCTGTGGCAAACCCTATTTCGTATCGCGAAGGAAGTCAACAAACTCTCCCGAGTCACGAGTCAGGCCGGGAAAGGTCTTGAGAGGCTTTCCGTTTCCATCAAGAATCGCATAGAAAGGGAGCGCAACCGTACCAAAAGTTTTTTCCTGATACTGCTGCTGGCGGTAATAGATCTCGCCGTCACCATCGGTGTAGAGACTCACCAGTACGTACTTATCCATTTCCGCTCTTACCTCCGGAACCGGGAACATATTGGCTTCCATCCAGCGGCAGTTTGTGCACGTATAGCCCGTGAAATCTACGAAGACCTTTTTGTTCTCCAACCTCGCTTTGTCTAAGGCCGCCTGAAGGTCGTTTTTGATCCAGTCCAATTCAGCGTCTTTGTCGCCAAGAACATTGAATCGGGAATCGACGTTCTTCGGTGGCAGGAAGGACTCGAGCTCTCCCAGCTTTCGACCAAGTATTCCCGAACCTAGATAAACGGAAAGCAGAAGGGCGCCGACGGCAATAAGTACCCGCAATGGGCCGATCTTTTTTATCGGTGAATCAAATTTGAACTTAAACAATCCGAGAATATAGGCCCCGATCAATAGGGCAATAACTACCCAAAGTCCGAGGACAACTTCTCTTGAAAAAATCGTACCGTAATTTACGGCACCGGCACTCGTTGCAAAAGATGTCGTCCAAACCAGGTCTACATTCGAAAGGAATTTGAGTGCGGCCGCGACCTCAAGAAAGCCCATCACAACCTTAACCGAGTTCAGCCAGCCACCGGATTTCGGCAGCTGCGACACTAGCTGGGGTGCCAGTGCGAGGACAAAAAACGGAAGCGCAAAAACCGTCGAAAACGCGAACATCCCGATTAAGGGCATCTGCCAATCGCCCTGCGAGGTAGAAACCAGGATCGTCCCGACAAACGGCGAGGTACACGTGAACGACGTAACCGTAAAAGTCAGCCCCATTAATAACGCGCCAATATATGCGCTGCCCTGTCCTTCTTTTGTACGCGTGATCTGATCGAGCTTATTTAGAACTCCGCTTGGAATCGTGATCTCATAAAAACCAAAGAGATTAAATGCAAAGAAAAGGAATATTCCCGCGATCGCAATGTTTACCCACGGATTCGCCGCAAACAGATTGATACCGGCGGCCCCGACAAAGATCGCCAAAAGCATACCCAGCAATGTGAATGTAAGGATGATCCCGGCGGAATAGACAAACGCGAGCCTCATCGATTTCGCACGGCTTCCCGCTGCATTCTTTGTAAAATACGAAACCGTGATCGGGATCATCGGAAAGACGCACGGTGTTAGCAATGACAAGGCGCCCAGGGTGATCGCCAACCATAAAAACGACCAGATCGACTGATCCGCCGGTTTTGTCCTAAGCAACGGTTCTTCGACATTCCCCACTTTCGAGGGATCAAAAAGCGATGAACCACGCACAACGGAAGTACCGTCGAATGTAACCAGGAGCGTTTTGGGCGGTAGGCAAACCGTGTCATCACACACCTGAAATCTTACTTCGACACCAGCCAGGTTAGCTTCAACGTCCTCCTTTGCCTTGAGCGGAACTTCGAATTCAACTGATTTTTCGTAATAACTGGTATCGATCTTGAAGTTTGGATCGAACTTTGTGATCGGTTTCGCGGCTTTCACGTCTCCGCCGGACTCGAACTTGGAATCGCTACCGGGATTTATGGTTGTCGCGATCGGGCCCCCTTTTGGCTGTTCAAGGCCGTAGAGTTTCCAGTTAGCGTCAATCTCAGCCTTTAGCACCACGGCCATAGTTTGACCCGCCTTCAGACTCTCTTCCGCAGAATCGGATTCAAGTGACCACGAGGTGGGTTCCTGTGAAAAGCCAATGGTCGCCAACACTCCAAGAAAAACAACAATGAGTAAAAATCGAGCCTTCATGTCCTTCGTAATTCTAGCACTGCGTGAGCTTTGCGAATAATCTTCTATCGTATTCCATTTTGCACTTCCAACACCCACTCCTTTATAATTTGGGTTTGCGTTGACATAAATCAATAGCTATTTCAGCTTTGTTTATTCCTTAATTTTGAACCCGGGGGAAACAAATTGGCAAAAACTACTATCCCGAAGACCAAAAAGAGCACAAAGCGCCCGGCCCGCAAGAATGGAGCAAAGGTGTCGGCTACTCGAAATGATGACGGATCCGACAAGTTTGATCCGGTCGCGGCTCAAGCGGAGTACCTGAAAAGAAAAGAGTCTCAGCTCGAATCGATCAAAAGTACCGATGCTGACCTGCTAAAGGAAATGCTCTACCAGATGGTTCTTGGCCGAGTGTTCGAGCAGAAGTGCGCGGAAGTCTACCGAATCGGTAAGATCGGCGGGTTTTGCCATCTATATATAGGGCAGGAAGCGATTGCGGTCGGATCCCAGATGGCGCTTCGCGAAACAGACTATGTCATTACGTCTTACCGGGATCATGTTCAGGCCATGGTGCAGGGCATTGAACCGGAAGCAGTGATGGCGGAGCTCTACGGCAAGGCCGGTGGAAATGTCGGCGGCAAAGGCGGGTCAATGCATATGTTCTCGAAGGAAAAGAACTTCTTTGGCGGGCACGGGATCGTCGGCGGCCAGATCGGTATCGGAACCGGGATGGCGTATGCGCAAAAATATCGCGGTGATGACGATGTCACCCTTTGCTTTTTTGGCGAAGCAGCTGTGAACCAGGGCATATTTCACGAGTCCTTGAACATGGCCCAGCTTTGGCAAATTCCATGCATTTATATCTGCGAGAACAATCGCTATGGAATGGGCACTTCGCAGTCACGCGCGATGAGTACCAGGAATATTGCGAAGAAGGCTGAAAGTTACGGCGTCGCTAATGAGTTTGTCGATGGTATGGATGTTATGGCCGTCCGAGAAGCAACACTGAGGGCCATAGAACGAGGACGAAAGCATTCATTGCCGACGCTTTTGGAAATGCGGGCGTACCGCTTCATGGGTCACTCTATGTCGGACCCGGGCAAATACAGGACAACAGAGGAAATCAAGAATTTCCAGACGCGCGATCCGATCGAGCTGTTTCATGAAAGCCTTGCCGAGGCTGGAATTATCACCGAAGAGGAATTTGAAGAGATCGAGGCCCGGGCCAAGCAAAAGACACAAGAAGCTGTCGAGTTCTCCGAGAACAGCCCTTTGCCTGATGAAGCGGAACTGTTTACGGGAATATATAAAGATTGATAATTGATGATTGAGAGGTGACGGATTCAGTTGGATAGGTCACCTGGCATATTCTGAAATCATCAATCCTCCATCATCAACCATCAATCAATAAGATTTATGCCTACATTGACTATTAGAGACGCCCTCAACGAGGCGTTGCGTGAAGAAATCATTAGAGACGATAACGTCTTTATCATGGGCGAAGAAGTCGCCGAATACGACGGCGCCTACAAGGTTACGCGTGGGCTTTGGAAGGAATTCGGCAACAAACGAGTTGTCGACACCCCAATTACGGAGCTTGGATTCGCCGCGCTCGGTGTTGGTGCAGCAATGGCCGGATTGCGTCCCGTGATCGAGTTTATGACGATGAACTTTGCGGTTCTAGCGTCTGACCAGATCATCAACCACGCCGCAAAGATGTCTTACATGTCGGATGGACAGTTCAACATCCCGATCGTTTTCCGCGGCCCGAACGGTTCCGCCTACCAGGTTTCATCGCAGCACTCGCAGGCTTTTGAGGCGTTTTACGCCAATTGGCCGGGCCTCAAAGTCGTCATGCCTGCTACCGCTGCAGATGCCAAGGGCCTTTTGAAATCAGCAATTAGAGATGACAACCCGGTTCTCTTTCTGGAGCAGGAACGGATGTACGGCCTGAAGGACGATGTGCCGGAAGATGATGATTTCACGATACCTCTCGGGGTCGCGGATGTTAAACGCGAAGGGGCGGATTGCACGGTCGTGGCGCGTTCGATGACGGTCCCGCTCGCGATGCAGGCGGCGGAAATCGCGCAGAAAGATCTCGATGTTTCGGTAGAAGTAATCGACCCCAGAACGATCAAGCCTTTAGATATCGACACAATCGTTGAATCGGTCAAGAAAACAAACCGTTTGGTAATCGCCGAGGAATCACATGCCTTTGCAAGCGTCGGTGCCGAGATCTCTCACCAAGTGATGGAAAACGCGTTTGATTACCTAGATGCACCGGTATTTCGCATTTCCACAGCTGAGGCACCGATGCCCTACGCAAAAAACCTGGAAGAACTGGCACTCCCAAGCGTCGAGAAGATTATCGAGGGTATAAAGACGGTCAGTTATATTTAGTGATTGATAGTTGACGATTGGTCTAAAAAGACCGGAGTTGGGGACCAGAATTAGCTTTGATATCAGATCCGTAGTGTTCTTTTAAATTGCCTCCGGCTTCGGCTGGAGGAATCAATTGGACCAATTGTAAGGGGCTTAAGCCCCTGTTTTTTGTGCAAGATAATCCCCGAGAAGAAGCGCCGGGCAATTTAGAAAGTTCAAGTCACAAGGCAAAACGCTGGGCCACAAATCGTTTGACATTGTCGCCCCGCCGGGGCTCAAAGATTCTTCCGCAAAAGATTACCCCACGTTCCGCTTCGCTTCACGCGGGCTAATCTATGTTGCACCTACGGTGCTCCTACTACCGAGTGCGAATAAAAAGGGCCATTCTCCGGTTCTTAGTTCTTAGTTCTCAGTCCTTTTTATTTACAATCCTTCTTAAACTTCCCGTACGCCTCCTCATTCTTCTTGAGCTTCTCGATTAACTTCTTCATCAGGTACTTCTCAGCACGGTCGACATCAAAACCTCCTGTTGATGGATCGGTCACATTTCGCCATTCATTTCGTGGATCGTTATGGGCCTGAAGCGTAATCGTATCGGTGTAATCCACAAGCTGTCTTTCCTCAGAATAAGTCTGTTTGTTTCTCCAAACACCGTCTTCACAAATCTCAAACTTGGTACAGGTAGCGGTTACCTTGATCAACTTGGTCGAGAGAGTCGCAGATACTTCAGAGACCCGGCTGTTCCCAAGATTCGACTTTGCAAGGGCGCTGATAATGCCCTCGCCAAGCTCCACATAGGTAAGCGCGGCGTCCGCAATACCGCCTCCGAGCGCTTGATCGTCCGGCAAAAACCGGCCCTTAAGGACATCACCCAACTTCTTAATACCGCCGAGCCACGCAGCCATTCCCGCCGCAGCCGCCCTGCCGCCTCCATTGTTCATCTCGATCGAAAATGAAAGCTGTGAACCTTTCGAGAGGATTTCGAATTCCTTAATCGTGCTCTTTTCCTTACGCTTCGTACCTTCCGGACATGGTGTAACTTTTGGAACCGGTGTGGTCACGGGCGCTGGCACCGGTTTCGGCGTTGGAGTTGGCGTGTAAACGGGGGCCGGAGGTTTCGGCTTGTTCGGATCCTCTGTCACGTCATATCCGTCAACCTCGAAAGTCTTGCTGTTCAGTTTTTTGCAGCCGCTTACCTTGATCCAGTTACAGAGTTTCAGATCGGGCTTCTTCGGTGACCGTAGGTTTATGTACCCTTTTTCTCCATTTGGAAGCGTGATCGTTATCTGCCAACGCCCATTTGGCAGCTGGATAGGACTGCCCTCAACGTGAACCGTTTTGTTTTCCAGCAAGCACGGCTTGTTCGGATCATCCGCAGGCTGGAATCCTTTGACGATGATGTCGCCGTCGCTTTCGACCTCCGAATCGGTGATCATGATCCACTTACATGGCACAACTGCATCGGTCGGCTTATCCCGGAAATAGATCCATTTGAATTTACCGTCCAGCGTCTTCACCTTTACGCCCCAGTAATTCCCCCATTTCTTGGTGGCAACCCTTTCCACATGTACAAGATTATTGTTCAAGACGACCGGACCCGCATTAAACAATACTGTGGCCGTGACATTAAAATTCCCTACCTTGTTACCGACAAGTGCCCTTGATTGCAGGAACTGCCCCTCGCCGTTTACCTGTGCAGGCGAAATCTGCAAGTTCTGAATATTCCCGCCCTGCATGTCGGCTGAACCGGTACATGAGATATGCAGGGGGACTTCGTCCTCGATTCCCTGGAGCCCCGAAACGTTCAGAGAAACCCGTGAAGTTTCGCCCTTCATAAGCTTCAGTTTTGAGGCGGTCAACTTAACGTCGATGTTCCTGAAGTTTTGTTTGATTCTTGTGTTTCCTTCCCGGAACTCTAGATCCGTCGGCCCGATAACGTCTCTAGGACTCTGAAAAACACTTTGACGGGGAGACTCCGCCAACGGATTGGCTTTCTTTCCACCGACCCCGAGTTCGGTATTCGTCAGATCACCATCAAAAGAACCTATCATCTTGATCCATCCCCCGGTCTGCCCGCCTTCCGGAATCTGGAAATTCCCGTCATCAACAGAAAAGC
>JABDKD010000231.1 GCA_013003215.1 Pyrinomonadaceae bacterium | reverse complement strand
CGGCTCGACGCAGCGGGTGCGATCTCGCTCGGTAAAGATCTCGATGTCGGCGGATATATTCTTCAGGTCCTTGTTACTGAAACACGAAAGGGCAAAAAACCGCATACGGAATCTCAATGGGTTGAATTCGAGATCGTTCGCTGAGCAGCCCGAAGGGCTGTTCCAAGTTCAAGGTTCAAGGTTCAAAGATTAAGAATCCGGAATTCATTAAGAGCGCTGAAAGCGCGACAGGAACATAGCCAGTTGCAAGGCCGTCAGGCCACAGCATCTGGAAAGGGAACCCAGACAGGAATTTAAGCCCTGAAGGGGCCTTCCGAGGTTCAAAGTTCAAGGTTCAAGGTTCAAAGTTTAAGAACCCGGAATTCCTTAACCGTCGCGTAGCGACAGGGGGTCTGCTAGCCGTGGGGCAGCGCAAAGCGCGCAGCCCTCGGATCGGAAACGAAACAACATATCCGTCGCGTGAGCGACGGTAGAACTCTCCATCTGCCCTGATACCGGGTATTCGTAACCACATAGAAACATAGGATCAATAGAGAAACGCTTTGGGATTGAGAAACCTGGCCCCATCTCTGTGTCTATGATTCTATGTGTTAAATATCCTTCGCACTTCGAAAAGAGAACCAACACTTCTCAACACTCAGACCACAGCCCTCAACACTCCAAATTACAACCCCGAGATTGCCACTTATCAACTGCTGATCTAATATTTACCTCATGCCAAAAAGAAGACTCTCAAACGAAGATTTTTGCAGGGCCGCAGACCGTCTTGATTGCAGCGTCGCGGCAATAAAGGCCGTAGCGACCGTTGAATCCAGGGGCAACGGCTTCGATACAAAAGACCGGCCGAAAATACTCTTCGAACGACACAAATTCGCCAAGTTTACGAATGGCCGGTACAACGCCACCCATCCTCACATAAGTAACTGGAAAGCGGGAGGTTACGGTAGATCAAGTGCCCAGTACGACAGGTTTTCCGAGGCCTTTATGCTGGATCCCAAGGCGGCAATGATGTCCTCAAGCTGGGGCAAGTTCCAAGTAATGGGATTCAACTACGCCGTGTGTGGTTACCGCACCGTCGATGAATTTGTTGAGGCAATGAAGCAGGACGAAGGCAATCACCTTGACTGCTTTGTCGAGTACGTAATTGTGAACCGTCTCGACGACGAACTCCGAAAACGCAAATGGGCAGATTTCGCAAAGGGTTACAACGGCTCGGACTACAAGAAGAATGATTATGACAAGCAGATGGCCGCCGCCTATAAAAAGTTCAAAGGCGAGAAGATCGATTGTCGACAATATGGGGGCACGAAGAAGTGGAAGGTGCTTCGCCTGAACGACAGTGGTTCGAGGGTAAGGCTTGTCCAGGAAGGACTGGTCACAGAACTTCTTATGTCGCCAAAAGAGGTCGACGGGCATTTTGGGCCACGCACTGAAATGGCGGTCAAGGCATTTCAGTGTATGAACGGACTCAAGGTCGACGGCGCCGTCGGAAGAAACACGCGCAAGAAACTCTTGGGACTCTAAGATGAGGTCTGAGTGCTGAAGTCTGAGGTCTGAGGACTGAGGCCTGAGGACTGAGTATAGAGTTACGCCTTTAGGCGTGATCAATAGAATCCGGAATTCCTTAACCGTCCCGTAGGGACAGGAGGTCCGCTAGCCGTGGGTAAGCGCATAGCGCGCAGCCCACGGGACACGAAACATTACGATTTTTCCGTCGCGTCAGCGATGATCGAACACAGGAAATTAGAGATCTTGTAACCACATAGGAACATAGGATCATTAGATAAAGATTTAGAAGAAATGGGTCTCCCTATGGTTCTATGATTCTATGTGTTTGACTCATTGGTTCGCGCCAACGTCGCGTAGACCTCAATACCCTAACGTATGAACATAATCATCGGCACAGCGGGACACATTGATCACGGCAAGACGTCACTCGTACGTTCGCTGACCGGTGTCGATGCGGACCGCCTCCCGGAAGAAAAGAAGCGCGGGATTACGATCGACCTGGGGTTTGCCGAGCTGCGCGATGGCGAAAACAGCATCGGCTTTGTCGACGTACCCGGCCACGAGCGTTTCGTAAAAAACATGCTGGCAGGCGCGAGCGGAATCGACGCCGTCGCGCTGGTAATAGCTGCGGATGAAGGAGTGATGCCTCAAACCAAAGAGCATTTTGAGATCTGCAGGCTCCTCGATACAAAACACGGTGTCGTCATTCTCACCAAGACGGATCTTGTCGAACCGGAGTTCATCGAACTTGTTGAAGCGGATGTCGCGGAGTTGGTAAGGGGATCTTTTTTGGAGGATGCTCCTGTGCTGCCCGTATCGACCAAAACGGGCGAGGGGATTGAGGAAGCCAAGGCAGAGCTCTTTGGACTCGTTGAGGTGATCGCGGACCGGACCGTCGAGCATTCAACCCGGCTCCCCGTCGACCGCACATTTTCGATTAAGGGTTTTGGCGCCGTCGTAACCGGCACGCTTGCGGCGGGTCAGATCCGGAACGGATCTGAAATGGAGCTCTTGCCGGATGGCCTAAAAGTTAGGGTCCGCGGTGTTCAAACTCACGGCAGCCATGTAGATTCGGCTTCAGCGGGACAAAGAACGGCAGTAAATCTCGGAGGCGTCGAACATACCGATATTGAACGGGGAATGGTACTGGCAGAACCAAACGCCTACCGCGCGACGCAGATCGTGGACGCAGAAGTCGAGTTACTCGCCGATGCCGCACGGCCTCTGAAATCGCGCCAGCGTGTGAGGGTCCATTTTGGGACGGTCGAAGCCCTTGCGAGGATCGAAGTTCTAAACGACGACCGCCTTATCGAGCCGGGAGCAAAAGACCTGATCCAAATCAGATTTGAGAAACCGGTACCCGGAATTCCCGGTGACAGGTTTATCCTCAGGCAATACTCACCTCAGATCACAGTCGCAGGCGGACGGTTCCTAAATGTTCACGCAGCGAAGCGCAGAAGAAGTGATCTCCCAAATACTCGCAAATGGCTTAGTACTCTCGCAGATCCTGATTTGGACCGGGCGTCACGTATCGGCAAGTTGCTCGAACCGTTTGAAATCAAGGGAGCTGATTTTGATACCGCGCGGGCCATCACAGGTCTGAAGGCCGAGCCGCTCGAAGGCAACCTCGCTGAAGCGGTCCGGAATGGCGTTTTGGTCAGGACCAACGGCCATTTTGTTGAAACGGCTGCTTTTGAAAGGCTGTCTGAAGCCTTGCTTGCGGCCGTTATCGATCACCACGAAAAGGAACCGCTTTCCAGGGGAATCGCACGCGAGACCCTCCGCGAACAGACCGCGGCACACGCACCGACGAGTGTTTTTCGAAAGGCACTAGAGGCTCTCGAAAAGAATGGAATGATAGAGGCGACGGGTGATGTCGTCGCCTCGAGTGAACACAGCAAGGAGTTATCACCGGAAGAAAAGCGTGTTAGCGATTCCCTCATAAAGCTTTACGAGACAGCAGGTTACCAGGTGCCGGTTCTAAAAGACGCGCTTTCTGAGGCTGTTGCGGGAACAAATCTGAAGCCGGATCACGCACGCAAGGTTTTTCAGTTGCTTGTAAACAGCGGTGAACTGATCAAGGTTACGGAAGAATTCTATTTCTACGGAGCGGCGATCAAGAAACTGATCGCCGATATCCGCGAATATGCCGAGACTACTGCTGAGAACAGGCTGATCGGGGTACCGCAGTTCAAAGAGGTGGCGGGTGTGTCGAGAAAGTATGCGATTCCGTTGTTGGAGTACTTCGATGGCGAAGGGATCACGCGCCGCGCCGGGAATCAACGATTGGTGCTTTGAGGAAGGTGCGGGTTCAAGGTTCAAAGTTCAAAAAAATCCGGAATTCCTTAAGAGCGCTGAAAGCGCGACTGGATCATCGCCAGTTGCAAGGCCGTGAGGCCGCAGCATCTGGGCAATGATACAAAAAAATTGCTTAAGCCCTGAAAGGGTCCTACACGGTACAGGAATCCGGAATTCCGTTACCGTCCCGTAGGGACAGGAAGTCTGCTAGCCGTGGCCTTCAGGCCACGGAACGCGAAACATTAAAACTATTTCCGTCGCGTCAGCGACGTCAGAAAAACCCCCAAGCCAATTTCCAACTTCGAAGCTCACGAATCGAAACAAAAATGGAGCGCGGACATCCCTGTCCGCTCCCGCGCTTGCGCGGGATTCAATTCAAAAGGAAACAAGATTATTCGCGTCAGCAACGATCGGGGCGGTCCAAGCAGACCCTGAGGCCGGGGAATTCGCAACCACATAAGAACATAGGATCATTAGATTTAGATCCGGGGGGATCGGGGCTTCCTATGGTTCTATGTGGTTTGACCCATTGGTTCACGCCAACGTCGCGTCAGCGACGTCAGAAAAACCCCAAGCTAATTTCCAACTTCGAAGCTCACGAATCGAAACAAAAATGGAGCGCGGACATCCCTGTCCGCTCCCGTGCTTGCGCGGGATTCGAGTCAAACCAGCGATTGAGATTATTCGCAATATTGTTACGGAAGGTAAGTTCCGCGCACCGTGGGCTGCGGCCTTCGGCCTTACCCACGGCTAGGAGACCTCCTGTCCCTACGGGACGGTAGAGGAATTCCGAATTCTTCAAACCTTGAACTTTGAACTCAGTTACCGCGAAACCGCCGTGTACTGGATGCGCCTGTTGTCGAAGCGGCCCTGCTCGGTCTTGTTATCCGCCTTTGGCTGGGACTCACCATACCCCTTCGTCGTGAGGGCATCTCGTCTTACACCAAAACCCAACAAAACGTTCGCGACCGCCTCGGCCCTGCGTTCCGAGAGTTTCTGATTGTTGGCATCGCTGCCGCGGTCGTCCGTGTGACCGCCGACCTCGATCTTCGCCGTCGTCGGAAGCTGGTTGATCTTCTCGGAAGCTTTCCTGAGAATCGCCCTCTTGTCGGAAGGAACATTCGCGCTTCCCGAAGCAAAATTGATGATCAGCATGTTGAGTGCCCTGAGCAACGCGTCGATATCGGGCGGGTTCCCCAACGCATCCAATGCCATTTCCGCACACTTGGCGCGCTCGGCCACGTTTCTCGTATTCGCGCAATCAAGACTCGGGCCCTTTGTCTTACATGTCAGCGTTTCGGAATAGGTCCCGCCGTTATCTCCCGTGAACTTGAACGGGTTGTTGGAACACTCGTAGTTGGGATTTACGATCTCAAACTCGTGCTCGCCTTCGGACAGATTGGTAAGTACCTGGACTTTTCCCTTGTCTTCGTCCTCGACTCCCCAACGCACGCCATCGACATTGATCTTACTGCCGGGCGGAACGTTTCGAAGCCTTAGTTCATACCCGCGTTCAGGCAGGAAGAAAAACAGGATAGCCAGAAAAACTATGAATGCGAATGCGAGAAAGGTCATGATTCCGGCAGTTGCCCAAAACCAAGCAGGAATGCCCTTCTTCTTTTTGCTTTCTTCCTTCTCAGCCTTCTCGGCTGCTGTCGGTGGGACGACCTGATATTTTTCCCGGTCCGCCTCCGGCAATTTGAAGTAGGGAGTTGTTACCCCTCCCACCGCGCCGGCGTCTTCTTCACCGAAATCGTCATTGATATCTACATTCGCCTGGGTCATTCCCCAGTCAGGCTGTTTCGCGCCGCCGGCAGAGGGATGCAGCTGCTCTTCAAAACCGCCCGTTTCCTCGTGCTCTTCCTCAACGTTGTAGTTGATTACAGTCTTGCCCCAATCGTCGGCAGGGGTCTCCGAAGGATCGTCATTGTCCCAAGCCGGGTTCTCATCCCTAGGGATGTTCGGCGTGGTTTCCGCAAAATCATCAGGCGGTGGAATTTTGGGGTTCTTCTTGGAATCACTCACAGAAGGATTACTCCGTTTGCCGAAACTCGTCTAAACACACGAGTTTCCTCTCTAAAAAGACTAAGAATATCACAGCGGATGAGTTTCTACTTAATGTTGGGAGGCTGGTGTTTCTTATGACGCACCGTGATTCCTTCGTCCGGGACGATGAAAAGCCGCCGGGCGTCGAATGAGGATGTATTTGTCGGAAAATAAGAAAGCAGGTAACGGTTCAAACGGAGTTCATCACAAATGGTCTTCGCTGCCACCTTTGCGTCGCTCGCCTTGAATGCCAGACCGCCCGTTTCCTCGGTAATTCCCTTGATGACGGCACCGGCCTTTGGCGAATAACGCCTGTAGGCTCCACCCGTCCTGTCTTTGACCGAAAGCGCGTAGACCACGATGTTGTTGTTCTGCAGCCGGTCGATCATCTTGTCGTAAGGAGTAACACTACCCCGGTCAAGGCCGTCCCCAATTACAACGATCGCTGTCTTTCGTGTACCGGGCATCAGCGGAACGAGCACTTCGGAGACCGTTGCGCTGACGGCGTCAAACAAATGCGGGTTTCCTTTCTTGCGAAGCGTCTTTAAGGAAGTTTCAAGACTCGAAGCGTCATCGGTCCATTCCTGTATGATCTCCGGACTCGTGTCGTAGGCGATTACAAAAAGCTGGTCGCCGTCATAGATCTCATAAACAAATTCCATCACGGCGTCCCGCATTTCGTAGACCTCGAGAGGTACGGTTTGGGAATTATCGACGAGAAGCACGATGCGGGCTGGCGACGGGTCGTAAGAGAAATTCTTTATCGTCTGCTCGATAGCGTTCTCGTAAAGAAAAAGGTTCTTCGCAAGGATCGGATTCTTCTTGCCTTCTGCACGCTTAGCCGTCACCGATATGATCGAACCATCGAGGTTTTCGGTCTTTCGCGCGCTATGGCCGGATTGTGCAAAAACGCCGACAGCCGCAAGCGACATGCAGCCAATACCGAGGAGGAGTTTTCTTGCAAATTTATGCATTCAGGATACTAGTCAGAGGCCGGGGACTTCTCTTTTTTCGGTTCCGCCTTTTTCTCAGGTGTTTTCTTTGATGCAGAATCGCCCGAATCGGTTGAATCACCCTCAGATTTTTTTGAATCGCCGTCTGACGCCTTTTTTCCGGCGTAATCGGTCACATACCAGCCTTCGCCCTTAAACTGAAAACCCGATAGCGACCACTGCTTTTCGAGCTTCCCGCCGCACTCTCCGCATTCCGTCAAAGGATCGTCGCTGGCTTTCTGCAGTTTTTCTAGATGCGCGCCGCAAGCGGTGCATTTGTATTCGTAAATCGGCATTCTTTCTTTAGATTTACCGCGGAGATCGCAGAGCACGCGGAGTTATATTATTGGTATTCGCTCTTAATGGAGCCCCTTATTTGGCCCGGTAGAAGAAACACTGACCACTACACACTGAGCTCAATACAATCTCATACTCTGCGGTCTCCGCGACCTCTGCGGTGAGATCTTCCGCTTCTTTCTCGTTATCCGCCAAGAAGCGTTCCTAGTCTCTTCCTCTTTGTAAACTAGACCTCCGCGGTCTCCGCGACCTCTGCGGTGGGAGCTTCGGCGTCGGCCTCGTTCTCAGCCAAAAAGCGCTCGGCGTCGATCGCGGCCATACACCCGGTACCGGCGGCCGTGACGGCCTGCCTGTAGTAGCTGTCCTGGGCATCACCGCTTGCGAATACTCCCGGGATGTTTGTCTCCATCGTCTTCCCGTTCGCCTGTATGTAACCGACGTCGTCCATCTCGAGCCAGTCCTTGAACAGCTCGGTGTTGGGCTCGTGTCCGATCGCGATGAACACCCCACCGATCGGCATTTCATATTCGCGGTCCTCAACATTGTTATAAAGCTTCGCACCCGTAACTCCTTCTTCCTGAGTGCCGAGTATCTCGCGAAGCTCTGTGTTCCAAAGCACTTCGATCTTCTCATTGGCGAGCGTACGATCTGCCATGATCTTTGAAGCGCGGAACTCGTCCCGACGGTGTACGACATAAACTTTGTTCGCAAAACGCGTCAGGAACTGCGCTTCTTCCATCGCCGTGTCGCCACCGCCTACAACGATCACATCCACACCGCGGAAGAAAAACCCGTCGCATGTCGCGCAGGCCGAAACACCGTTTCCACCCAAGCCTTCAGGCACCGGATCTTCACCGGGAACCCCGAGCCATTTGGCTGAGGCACCGGTCGAAATGATCAGCGTGTCGGCATGAATCAATGTGGTGATCTCGTCGCTGTCTTCGCTGTCTTTTCCGTAAAGCTTGAACGGACGTTCGCTCAAGTCGACACGGTCGATCCAGGTCTGGATGATCTCGGTTCCAAACCTCTCCGCCTGACCACGAAACTCGACCATCAGTTCGGGTCCCATAATCCCTTCGGCAAAACCGGGATAATTCTCAACATCGGTCGTGATCGTTAGCTGTCCGCCCGGTTGGGGACCTTCGATCACGAGCGGCTCCAACTGGGCACGCGCGGCGTAAATCGCGGCGGTCAATCCTGCGGGACCTGAACCCAAAATAACTACTTTTTTCGATATCTCTTTCTGCGGCATATATATGCGTTAATTAACTCCGTTGCTCTAAACATTCTATATTTGTCTGGATTTTTTATAGTATACCGTATCAACGGTAGCCAAAGCATCACCAGGCGATGCCTATATAACAACCCCGGGACGGCTCAAATCATTCCCTTGAGGAGGGGTAACGCCTTCCGCTGAGAAAGCGTATCGCTTTGGAACGAGGGTCGGGAGTTCGCAAATTCAGCCCTCGTAGAGGGTGACATCGTGTAGCCCGTAGCGAAGGCCGTTTCGGTCAAGCTACGGGTGATGATTAGAGACCCGTTTAAGCCCGTGTAACGGGCGACAGGAAATACAAACGGATAATTCGGGATTTATGGGTTGAATTTGTTCTTGTAATGGAACACATGTATGTGAATACCCTCACTCAAATTTTCCATTGTCCATTTGGGCCTGGGAGCCGCGCCACCCCGCGACTCCGTCGCTCACCCCCAAGCGTTAGCGCCATCTCGCAGCTTCTGCTCACCCCCAAGCGCCAGCGCCATCCCCTGTTATAAGTTTGAAACATTTTTTGTTAAGATACGTCTCATTAGGACCTCAAGCGCTATGGCTACCACAATTTCGCCTCAATACGAGGAAAAACGATTCGCATTGCGGATGGCACTCCGTTTACCAATAGTCGTGTCGGGTAGAACCGACGACGGCGCGACGTGGAGTGA
>JABDKD010000180.1 GCA_013003215.1 Pyrinomonadaceae bacterium | reverse complement strand
GGACTTATAGCCAATTCCCAATTCAAAATAAGTCACGGAGTGACGAACTGATCGTAGCCGTGGACTTATAACCAATTCCCAATTCAAAATAAGTCACGAAGTGACGATCTGATCGTAGCCGTGGACTTCAGTCCACGGAATCGTTTCCCATCCACATTTTTGTCGCGTCAGCGACAATTGAATTCACCCGTCGCTGACGCGACGCTGTCTCGTTGGCATCATCTATCCGTGCGCTCCGCGCTCCGCGCTTGACCACGGCTACGATCAGTTCACCGCTATCGCGGCTTGGTCTTTTAGATTCCGTGTCTTGCTTACTGGCCCGAAAAGGAAAAATTAGGCAATGTATTCTTTGACCCCGAAGTTAAGTCACGAAGTGACGAACTGATCGTAGCCGTGGACTTCAGTCCACGGAATCGTTTCCCATCCACATTCTTGTCGCGTCAGCGACAATTGAATTCACCCGTCGCTGACGCGACGCCGTCTCGTACATACGCTACTTCCTTTTTTCATTCCGATTCCGGAAACAAACCACGGAGGGACGAGCCTGGCCAACTTCGTAAACCTGGAAGACTTAGTAAACTTAGTCAACTCTTTTGACATCAAATAGATGGTATTTCGGTTGAGTAACCGCTATACTTACAGATGCTCTTGGGGGCGACAGGCTTCGACAGGGGTTTGTATAGATCTTTGGATGCACGTCGGGCGGTCTTTTTGTAGCTCGTTAAAAATTCGAAAAGAAACACAAATGCTAACTCTAATCAAGAATTAGCTCTCGCTGCCTAACGTAAGTTAGCTACAGTGATGTCCGCCGGTAAGTCAGCTTGAAGCGATCCGGTTGGGCATAAAACAGTTCAAGCTAGTTCACGCGCACCACCTGCGCACGTGGGCGAAGCGTTAGTCAGGTTAGCCTTTTGTGAGGTCTTGTCGGTTCACATACTCACGACTGGCGAAAATTGAGTGAAACGACTAAACGTGTAGAGTTCACTGGTCGCATCTCTTGGATGCGGGTTCGATTCCCGCCGCCTCCACCAAAATTTTGAGTAGACTAAGTTTACTGAGACAAAAGAAACCGGAAGCAGAAGTGCTGCTTGCCGGTTTTGTTTTTTGCCTTTTATTGAGTTCGAATTGAAATTCTCAACGTACTTTTCGTAGTTTCAATTTCTAATTGAAATGAATGGGTAGACCAGATGAGTTGTGCGAAGAGTCGCGCCTAGACAGGGACCCGCACGCGCGATCATTGTCTTTGCAGCAGGCGGCACAGCGATCGGAGGTATTATCGGATTCTTCAAGAAAAATAGAGTCAGAGGAAGCTTGAACTGATATATAAGAAATGACCATCAACCGGCACCAATACGCTTGTATGACTTATCGACGGCGGTGTGCAGATAGAGATTGTTCGATTTCGGGTCCATCAATCCAAAATCGTTGAGGTGGGCGGTTTCCTTCCTGATCGTTTCCGTCGCCTTTCTGATCTCGCTTCTTCCAAGCTCTCCGGTTTTGTGCCTCGCTTCAATATCACGAATCAAACAGGTAAGTTTCACAACCGTGCTTGTCACCGACCCGGTATCTGAGTGCAAAAATGAATCAGGCAGATCGCGTTCGGCGCTTGCCACCACTACAAAATAAAGCAGGACGGCCGATACAAATAGTTCGAAGTCAAAGCGTGAGGCATAGGCCGCGGAAACCAGTTCATCTATCCATTTAACATCCCTTATTACATTGCGGACATAAGCTGTTTGATCATCGGCACCCGGAAAACCCGGATTTGCCATCTCGAACATTACACCGATTTTCTCGATTGCATTTAGAGTCTGGGCAATACCTGTGCTGTGCATCGGATCTACAAACCCGATCGTTGAGGGAAGGCTTAGGAGGTTTTCAACAAACTCAAATTCCCGCAAGTACTGGATTCGTTTGATACCTTTTAATTCTTCACTGCCCGCGAGTTCTGAATCTTTAAACTGCTCTAACAACGAAGGATATGACTCCAAAACGGAGTTCCATCTGTCTTCCACGGAACCGGCAGGCAAAGTTCCTGCGAAAACTACCCCACAACTGGTTATCCCGTTGTCGAAACCAAGCTGCCACATCCATCCTTCATTGATCATGTGATGGAGTGCCGCTCTTTGTGCGGGAAAAGGGTGCTGGTCGGAATTGCCGCCCAAAGCGCGGTAGACATCCGTCCAATCCTGTAGTCCCTGAAAATGCCCATAGATTGCGGAGGTATTTGTCAGAAGTTCATGATCGACGGTCCGGGCCCCTATCGAACGGTTTACGGCAGCCGCACGCCCTGTTGCATCGATAATGAATCTCGAATCGATCTGAATAGTTTGCCCGCCTTTTTCCCCGATTATCGACCAGGAGCCGTCCTTTCGGATCTCCGTGATCCGGTATTTCTCAAGAAGCCGCACTCCGGAATCCGGGAGCCTGTCAGCAATAAAGGAATCTACCGAGGAACGAAGCCAATGCATGTCCGCAACTGCCTCTGAAGTGCTTGCCGCGACGAGCAATTCGGAACCGCGCTCCGGACTTGGCTCAAACGCAGAGCCCTGCCGGTGGTGAAAATAGCTGAAACCACGTTTTGGACCGACGACGACTTCGGTGGAAATTTTGGAGGCGGTCCCATATCTGGCCAGCGGTTTGAGCCACTTCAGACCGTATCGTTCAGCGATCCTCTCAACCGCTATATCCGCTAAGGGCGTCGTTGATTCGCCGATCGTGAACCTGGGATGCTCGAAGCGATCCACAACACAAACGCGATATCCGATCTTCGCCAGCACGTGTGCAGTCAACGCGCCGCCAAAATTCGAACCGACGATGGTAATGTCACACTTATGCTTCATCTGGATATCGACTATTCTCCGCCGCATTCGCCACAACCTATTTTCTCACTCGGCATCTGTGTAAAATTCATACGTTCGAGACGGGAGATACGTTGATCTGCGCATGCTTCGCACTTAGCAAACTTACGCATTTCCCAAAGATCCGAAAACACCCGAACCTCTTCAATTGGCAAGACCGCATCCATAACCCGTTCGATAGACCGAATTTCAGGCTTTGTGTAAAGCCCTTCTTTTTCAATCACTTCCATCGCGCCGTTTCCAGCCCTTGTCGGAATAACCGCGACACAACCCGAACCTGCTTTAACTGCAAATTCTATAGATTTTATCGCCCATTCGATCCCATCTTCACCTGAAGACATAAACGGCGGATTGAGTAAAACGAACGTTCGTACGGCAATATCGCATTCTCGCAGAAAACCTGCCGCTCTCTTGAAATCATCCGCCGTCATCTGCTTATTCAAACGAGCCAATACCGCCTCGTTTGCCGTCTCAAGTCCCATCGCGACCTCAAGCTTCCCTTTCAAGCGGTCTCGAAACCCGAGAACTCTTTCATCTACAAGCTTTGGATGGTTTTCAACTACGACGTTTTCAAACGGGTCGCAAAGTGATGCGATCTCGGCATGATCTTCGGCAGGAATAGATTTTGAGTCGAAAAAGCTTCCGCTGTTGTAGAGCTTGATCTGCTTCGCGGCGGTCGACTTTTCGAGGACCTGTCGTATCTGAAACGGAATCGAACCCCGATTCACACTCTCGTCGAGAGTGTTCTTCCAAAGGTCGCACATTACACACTTGAATCCGCATTCACGGTTCGTCAGGAAAACGGTGATGGAGTCCCCGGTTTGGGAGTCGGAAAGTAGTTCCTTTTCGACAAGAAACTCGTACGGCTCCATTTCATTGAGGGTTGCCTTTGGGCCTCTCAGTTCCACCACATTGCGGTTGTCGAACTGGGTAGGGATTGGTCGACTAGGCATGGGTTTAATATGAGAACACTCCGGAAAATGTATCGCGATACTCCTGCTCAGTTTCTGGAAACACGTTTTCGAAAACGTCGGGAGCCACCGCGCCCCTTTGGAATCGGTTCTTTTCGAACACAGGTATCGAATCGCCGGTTATTGCCTTGATCCCGGCGCGGGTTACCTCTCCCTTTAGCGAGTAGAGCTTTTCATGGTCCCAATCTGTGAGTTCGACAAAAGGGATCTGCTCCGCGACTTCTATAACCTTTGGGGTCGCGAATGGACTGAACCCATGAAATCCGAGACTGCGCGCAGGTGCATGACTCCTAACATGACCGCGGCTCTGACCTCCGGAATATGTAAGCGAGTGCTTGATCTTATCGACACCCCAACCTTCGTGATAAAAGAATGAATTCGAGAGAACACTTCGGATCGTCAGCTCGGGATTCTCTTCAATCGGGTAGTCGCGGAGGTTCTCATCACCGCCGTCACCATCGAGCAGATATCGCCATTCCGGATAAAGTTCGCGAACGCGATTCAGAAGCGCCAGGGTCATCGTCGCCGCCTGTACATCTAGAGGCTTGTAATCTTCAATCGTCTTTATTGCTTCGTGGAATTTGAGATCGGAAGCCGAGACATCTATCTGTTCAAGAAGGTGGCCAAGACCCAGATCACTCAAAAAGGCTTGGGCCTGCGTGATATCACTTCCCGCATTATCGACGGAAAGCGTAAATGCCTTCAGGCGTTGCGCGGCCTCGCCTCTCTTCAACAGCAGATGATTCGCAAGCACAAGAACCGCTCCACTGTCGATACCACCTGAAAACATGACACCAATCGGCTCATTTTTTGGGATTTTATCAATCCACTTGTCGATCTCTTCGGCCAGGGTTCCGATATATGCCTCTCCGATCGACTGGATATCCGGTGCCAGCGCGTTCGGAACCGACTGCACGAACCGTTTGTACACCGGCGCCGGGTCGGGACAACCAAGTAGCGAGAGCTCCGTCACGTGATGCGCGGGAACCATACGTGTGTAAGAAGGATGAAACTGATCATCGAGTCCTTCGCCCTTTAAAAACTCATAGATCTCACGAATCGTCTCCGCAACGATCAATGTCGGACCCGCGGCTTGTTTGGCAAGAAAATATCTCATCGGCCTCCCGATCGACCTGGCCAGTCTGACGACATTTCCCTCCTTGTGAACAAGCGCAAATTGACCGTCAATCTTACGTACGGCTTCAGGGTCGCCTGTGCCTACCAGGTTCGAAGCCTCACTCGACGACATGCCGAATGTGAAGTTTGAATCCTCATCGATGAGGTTTATAAGCCGTTCGATCGGCTGAGTTTGAATCATAGAAATAAAATACGACTTTCAAATTTCCAAATCAATCAGCAGTTCAGTAATCGCCTTGACAAAGAGATGCAGTCTACATTAATGTACCGATCAGTACATTTTATGAAGAAGGGCGAAGCGACGAAACAAAAGATTATCGATACCGCTGCGGAACTGATTCACGCAAACGGCATGAATGTTGTTTCTGTTGGCGATATTCTCAAGGTCTCTGAAACTGGTAAGAGCCAGTTCTACAGTCATTTTAATAGCCGCGACGACCTCATCCGGAAGGTCCTTGAGCGAAACGAAAAACGGATTTGCGATGCCATATCGAAGCCTCTCGAATCCTGGGACGATGTCCGGTCCTGGATTTTCATGCACCTCGATTTTCAGAAGGACTACGGTTTCGAGCGGGGGTGCCCGTTCGGAACGGCTGCGTATGCACTCAAGTCAAATCAAGATGAAGAACGGGGGCCCCTGCAGGAGATTCTGGACACCCTGCGTGACCGGTTGATTTCGTTTCTTAAACGCGAAATGAATGAAGGTCGATTGAAGAAGCGAACAGATACGAAGGCCTTGGCGAGTTTTACCATCGCCTCGATCCAGGGAGCACTGATAATCGGGCTGATTGAGCAAAACGAAAATGGGATACGTGATGCGTTGGAGCAATGCCTTGCTCATCTTGAGTCTTACAGGATTTGATGTCCAATTCTTTCGAATAGAATCGTTTAGAAGCTAGAAAAAACATTTGAGGAGATAACTATGATTTTTAGTAATACATTCTTGTTAAAGAGGATTTTTGCACTCACGGTATTCGCAACTGCCGCCTTTGGATTCTCAGCAGCGGTTTGCCCGGCGCAAGAGGAAAAGAAAGAGCCGGCCACTTACACGGCCGAGGATCGGATGAAGATCGTTAAATATTACGTCAACGTTGAAAAGCGTTATGTGAAAACGATTGGCGACCTAACGCCCCAACAATTGGCTTTCAGGCCCCACGAGAAGAGCTGGACCGTCGGTCAAGTCGCTGAACATCTTTTGATCACCGAAAGTGCTCTCAGAGGAATGATTGAC
The DNA here is from genome assembly GCA_013003215.1 of Pyrinomonadaceae bacterium. GTDB lineage: Bacteria > Acidobacteriota > Blastocatellia > Pyrinomonadales > Pyrinomonadaceae > Aridibacter. Next base: position 7,719 of record JABDKD010000180.1, on the reverse strand, counting down.
GACGGCGTTCTGAAGACACCATTGAACAAAGACCCGGGTGTGTTTCGTTTTGCCGATGGTGCGATAACGCTCGCGGTCACAAACCGGGCTCAGAAGTTTCAGGCGCCGCCGGTTGTCCAGCCAAAAGCGAAAGTTACAACCGCAGAAGGTCTCGTAAACGGCTTCAAAGAAGCACGAGCGAAAAATGTTGAGTATCTGAAAACAACTGAAGTCGACCTTCGAAATCATTTTGCTCAGAGTCCTTTGTTCGGAACTATCGATGCATACCAATGGTTTCTGTTCCTCAACGGCCATACTGAGCGGCATCTCGCACAAATCGACGAGATCATGTCGCACAAGGATTACCCCGCGGAAAAGTGAATAGTTGACTTAGTTAGCAAAGTTAACAGAGTGAACTTGGATGGTTTTGAAACCCGATTTGAACTCTGTTAACTTTGCGAACATAGAAAACTCTGTCAACTTCGTTTTAATCTTGAACCAGCAAAACCAACTAGACCTCGAATACGTCCGTTCGCAATTTCCCGGGCTTAACAACGGCTGGACCTATTTCGACAACGCCGGCGGTTCTCAGATCCTTACCGGGGTCGTCGAACGGCTCAACGATTTTCTCTACAAGCGAAACGTTCAGACCGGGGGTTCTTATGAAACCTCTCTAAAGACCTCAGCGGCAGTTCTCGAAGGCCGATCCGCGATGGCGCAATTCATCAATGCCGATCGCCCGGAAGAAATCGTTTTTGCTCCCTCCTCAACGGTCGCACTAAACAATCTTGCGGAAGCAATTTCTCACCAGCTGAAACCCGGTGATGAAATCATCGTCACTGTCTCCGATCACGAATCTAATATCGGATCCTGGGTGCGGCTGGAAAAACGGGGCGTGATCGTAAAGTTCTGGGAACTTAACAAAGATAGTTTTGAGCTCGAAATTGAAGAACTCGAATCATTGATTTCGGAAAGAACCCGCCTCGTCGCAGTGACTCACGTTTCAAACATTATCGGAACGATCAATCCGATAAAAGAAATCGCCCGAATTGTTCACAGTCACGGCGCATTGATTTGCGTGGATTCGGTCGCATTTGCACCCCACCGCCTGATCGACGTCCGGGATTTGGATGTCGATTTTCTGGTTTTCAGCACTTACAAGGTTTATGGGCCGCACTTCGCCGTTCTTTACGGGAAATATGAACTCTTGCTGGAATTGGAGAATCTCTATCACTATTTTCACGGAAAAGATGAAGTTCCCAGAAAACTCGAACCGGGAAATCCGAGCTATGAATTGGCATACAGCGTCGCAGGGATAGTTGAGTATTTCGAGGAAATTGGCTCCGGGTTGACCGTCGAATCCGGCAAACGTGAGAAACTTGAAGCAGCGTTTGAGGCAGTCGCGATACATGAAGCCGGATTGAGCGAAACGCTGCTTTCGTACCTGCGGTTCCGAAATGACTGCAAAATCATTGGATTGGAGAGCGGAACAGATTATCGCAGGGTCCCTACGATCAGCTTCTTCATCAAAGACAAAAACCCTGATCAAATCGCCCGCTCGGTGGAAAAGTACAATCTGGCAATAAGGTTTGGAGATTTTTACGCACGCCGGCTTGTAGACTATCTCGGATATGGAGACCAGAACGGCGTGGTGCGGGTCTCTGCAGTTCACTACAACACGATCGGCGAGGTCGAGTCCCTTGTTGAAGCATTTGAGAAGGAGTTGAATTAGTCGTGATCGAGTTCTTATTCGCTATCTTCTTGGAGTTTATTCTGGAACTCTTTTTTGTGGTCCTGGTCGACGTCTCAATTCATGGACCAGGGGGATCGATCAGGAACTTTTTTGCAAAGAGCGCTGTAATTGAGGCCACCGGCTATATATTGATCGGGCTGATGCTGGGTGGTGTAAGCGTGTTGGTATTTCCTGATTCGTTCATCGGTCATCAGGACCTGCGCCTTCTCAATCTGATCATCACACCTGTACTGGCTGGCCTGGTAATGATGTCAATCGGTGCTCTGCGTACGAGAAAAGGGCAAGATCTGATAAGGCTGGATTCTTTTCTGTATGGCGCGCTTTTCGCATTTAGCATTGCGATCGTCAGATTCGCACTGGCGGCATAACTTATTAAAAGACGCGTCTGAATATTCTCTTGAAGAATGCGCATTCTGCTTTGGCACGCTTTTGATCTGCGACCACGAAATAAACCGGAACCATGGACAGAACAAAAAGGACCGGAGTGAAATACACGAATATCTCCTGCCCTCGAAAAAGATAGGTGAGCGTAAACGTCAATACAGCAAACCCGACCAAATAAAGGACCGAAAACAACGCAAGCCTTTTTGTCGGTAAACGAGAAGGTTTTAAGTTGGCCTCCGCATCACAAAGCACTGTAGCGATACCGCGCCCTTTTTTGAATTCGGCCTTAATCTCTTCTGATATTCCGAACCTTCGTGTCGCCGCGAGAAACGCCGATTCTTCGGTCAAACCTTCATCGATATTGTTTTCAATCTCACAATAGAGGTGATCCATTAGTTCCTCGACCCGGTCATTCCGGCCACACGCGTTTCCGGCAAACTCCTTGCTCCAGCGTTCTACTTCTTCTTCCAAATCAAACATATTCTTTTTCCAACTTCTCGAGAATGCCGAAAAGATCCTTCCAGTTCTGACGCTGCTCATTCAACTCCAAGAGTCCTTTCTTCTTTAGCCTGTAGTACTTTCTTCGGCGACCTGTCTCGGCTTTTCCCCAGTACGATTCGATCAAGCCTTTCTTGTCCAGACGATGGAGAATCGGATAAAGCATTCCTTCAGCCCATTCGATCCGGCCATCGGATAATTTCCTTATCTCCTGCATTATCGCGTAGCCATAACTGTCGCCCTTCTCGAGGATCGAGAGGATGAAAGGGGTCGCTGATGCGGCAACAAGATCTTTTGGTAATGTCAACATACCTAGCTATTCTAGGTATTAGAATACCTAGATGTTCTAGGGTTGTCAATAGGGGTGGCGCTTCGCTAAGGGGTGGCGCTGCGCTTGGGGGTGGCGCTTCGCGAAGGGGTGGCGCTTCGCTTGGGGAGCAGGGGAAGAAGTAGCATTAACAACTTAGCCAACTTAGCCAACTCAGCCAACTCAGTAAATTCAGCCAACGCCTATTGTATAATCGAGGCATGATCGACATCGGGCTAACTCACATCGCATTGGCAGTTACTGACGCGGAGAAAAGTATTGATTTTTATTCGCGTTACGCCGGCATGTCGGTCGTTCATGAAAGGACTGCGAGCGATGGTGAAAGGCGTGTTGTATGGCTTTCGGACAAGACCCGGCCATTCGTGATCGTGCTTCTTGAAGCCGAGTCACCCGAACCGGTGTTGCGGCCGTTCGCGCATCTCGGCGTCGGCTGTAAGTCCCGGGAAGAAGTCGACCGGTTATGCGAATTAGCAAGAAAAGAAGGAATACTAGCGAAAGAACCGGAAGACTCCGGTTATCCTGTCGGTTACTGGGCGTTCATAAGTGATCCGGACGGACACAGCCTCGAGGTCGCATATGGACAAGAAGTGGGCCTCACCGTAGAAAATTCCTAATTGGAGAAATCTATGTGGATCTTGATCTGGGTTGGTTTTTTGTTAATCGGAATCGCGATTTTACTGCCGATGTATCTGCATCTCCTGATCGATCTTGAGAAATACAACAACGATGAGTTCGTCGGGATCGGAAGTCCGCAACTATTCATGATTTCGCCTGCCAGAGGCTTGCGTCTTCAGCGCTTTATTTACGTGGGTTCACGTGCGGAAAACATTCATCCGGCCGTAAAGAAGAAATGTACGGCGCTCGGATTCATGACGCCGATCTATGTAATTCTTGTGTTTCTAATACTCTTTTGGGCAGTTCGTATGGAAATGCAGGGAATTGTTTAGCCCTCGCAGAATTCAGCCGGTAGAAAAATCAACGTGCAAAAACTCTGAATTATCTGCCAGATCTGATAAGTCGAGTTCGGAATCTGACGGGAGCGTAATCGCGTCACCCTGGTCAAGGTCCCCGGCAACACTTCCACACTCAAATCTACATCCTCCGGTCAGAACATAGACTAGAGATTTTCGCTTTGATGGAACCTTAATCTGGCCATTGGCGGAGTCCGCTGACAAAACCGAGACGGAAACCAATTCGTTGCTCGCATCATGGATTGGCGTTTCGCGCACCGCAAAACCAACCACTTTGCCCGCCATCGGTGCCAGATCCGAGATCCTGCTGTGAACGAACCTCTGTCCCGCAAACTCCCTATCCACCCTTCTTTCTGAATTCGGTAAAGCTATTTCATGGTCGACGTAGGTATGGTGATCCGCGGGCGAGGTTATTTCGACTACATCAAAAGCCCCCGATGTCTCCAAAACACGGTGCCTGATCCCCGGTGGCTGCAACACACAGTCGTATGCCTCAAAATCAAATGGCTCTCCCTGGTCCTCGTAGACGAGCTTTGCGGAACCGCGGACACAAAAGATCACCTGAAACGAAATGTCATGGTGATGAACATAATCCGGTACCGGCCCGGCGTTGGAAACGTGTATATGCGAAGCGATAACACTTCCTTCGAGGCGACCCGGAATAAGGTCTCTGTAAGTCATTCCCGCTCGACCGCGATGTCCAATGTGCCCGGGATTCATCTTCGAAACAACCGGCAGGGCCACAGGTTCCGCTATTGATGCCGAGGCCCGGAGTTTATCAGCGTCATGTTTCATTAGAAATATGGTGCCTCGCCCATTTCCCAATTCCGCCCACACGGGATCGTCTGCCGGCCTTATTGACTCGAGTCGAAATTCGCTGTAGTTAGCAAAAAACTCAATTGCCCGATCAATGTCGGAACAAAAAAGATCTAGAGATGGGGTTTCTGGTCTGTTCATGTAAGAAATAACGTTATCTTCGCCTTAATATCCGGAAAATACTCAAAAGCCTTCCCGCCCTCGAGTCAAAGCAGTTTAAATACCTTTAGAAATTAAGTATTGCCAAAATCACCGAATTTTCCTATCCTTTAAATATACTCCCAATTTACATTCCGAAACCATTGTCCCCCATTGGAATCGCTTTAGTAGCCAAAAAACTCGCAAACGCACGCAATTATGGCAATGTACGTCTCTGACGCGTCCTCTCCTGACGCGAAGAAAGTAAAATACGAACTCACAAACTCCACGGAAATCGAGATCGTTTATCAGATTGGCGAGGATGCTTTTACTTTGCATCCCGGACAATCGAAAAAGGTTCGGGCCAACGCTGAGGCTTCCGTTGAGGCCAGGCCTCTTATCATTGGTGTTGAAAGCGGATTTATTGTGGGCGGCACAAAGGTCGATTGCGCTGTGAAGTGCGAAATAGTTACGGATTCAGATAAAAAACGGAGACTTTTGTTGGAAAAATCATAGAAACCGCTCGATTACACAAGCGGTTCCTCGTCAGACCCCTTGTGTTAGAATCTCGGAAAATCACAGATTCGAGGTTCAAATGAAAAGTTTACGAGTTCTGGCCGCTTTACTTGTGTTTGCCGTATCCGGCATCGCGCAATCAACTCCATTTCTTACGCTAGATGAAGCACGGATGCTTCGGAACGAGATTTCCGGAGACCGTGCTTTTGAGCACATACGCGTTTTGACCCAATGGCACAGGAACTCGGGCATGGAGGGCTATTTCAAGTCGATGGATTATGTCGCATCGGCGGCCAAGAGACTTGGCATGACCGACGTGTCAATCATCAAACAGCCTTACCATTATCCGGACGGAACCCCTCGCAACTATACTGCAAAATCGGCCGAGCTCTGGATGACATCGCCGGTCGAAGTGAAACTTGCCGATATCGGAGATCACGCGCTCTATCTCTCTGACAACAGTCGTGACGCAGACGTAACTGCCGATCTTGTTTGGATCGGAGACGCTACCGAAGAAGCCCTCGAGGGGGTTAACGTCAAAGGCAAGATCGTCTTGGCAAATGCTAATCCAAGGACCGCCGTCGTCCGTGCCGTTTACCAACGCGGCGCTGTTGGTGTGATCGCATACACAACCTCCGAGTCCAAAAACATGCTGGATTTTCCTGATCAGCTTCCGTGGACGAGGATTCCGGATCCCCCTTCGAAAGATAAAGCTACGTTTGCATTTAGCGTCTCACCCCGAAAAGGTGAAACGCTCAGGAAGGTTTTGGAAACAAGGGGGATGCAGGACCACTTTGCAACGGGAACTCGTGCCAGAGGTGGGAAGGTCACAATTCGCGCTAAGGTTGATACGGACATAGGTGCTGAGAACAAGCGCACCGGCACAGGAATGGTCGAGGCCTGGATTCGCGGAACAAAGTACAAGGATCAGCAAATTGTGATCACGGCCCACCTGCAGGAAGAACAAGGTTCAGCAAACGATGACGGCAGCGGATCGGGCAACATTCTCGAACTAGGCCGTGTTTTTGCCAAACTGATCAAAGAAGGTAGAATTCCGCCGCCGCTCAGGGACATACGGTTTTGGTGGACCGACGAGATCTATTCCGAATACAAGTACTTCCGAGACAATCAGGACTCTCAGAAAATGATGCTCGCGAACCTTCATCAAGATATGACAGGTGCCAAGCAGTCGATCGGAAGCCGTGTCCAGCACTTGATTTACAACCCCTATTCCCGGACGTCGTATCTGGACGCAATTTTCGAAAGCGTCGGGAACTATGTGATCCTTTCGAACAATTCATTTATCCAGGCGGGTCGTTCCGGCGGGTATCCGCGACCTCACTCGCAACCCATTTACTCCACACGTGGAACACGTGAAGGTTACAACGCGCGCTTCGTACCGTACTTCGGTTCTTCAGATAATCTCGTATTTGTTGAAGGAAAGATTGGTGTACCTTCGGTCGCTATGGTCAATTGGGACGACTACTACATCCATTCGTCTGATGATGATCTAGACAAGATTGACCAGACCCAGCTGCAGCGTAATAACTTCCTTATCGGCGCGATGGCCTTTTACCTTGCTTATGCGGAAGCCTCGGACATTCCTTTACTTGCCGGCGAGACTTATGCCCAGGGTGGAAGAAGGCTTGCAAAGGACATGCATACAGCGTTGCGGCTGGTTAACGAGAAAGGTGACTGGGAAAATGCTTCACTTGTAATCACGGAAGGAATCAAACGCGAGAAGCGCGCCCTCAATTCAATGAGGGTTATCGCGGGTTCAGACACAGGTGCCAACAAAAAGATCGATAGCTACATTGAGATGCTTGGTTCTCGAGAGAACTCGATGAAAGCCGAACTGGACACTCTTGGGGGTGTTATGCGAAGGACTGTTCCGCGTGCAGTTCCGCAGATGCCGGCAGGTTCGAACAAGGTTCCGGTCAACAATCCTTCAACAGAGCAGTATTTTGCGAAACGAAGGGGGGTTCGCACGGGGCTTCATTCGATAATGCGAAGCGAGGTTTTTAATTTCGTTGATGGAAATCGAACCTACTACGATATTTACAGAGCAGTAAAAGCCGAGTCCCTTGCGAACGGCAAGTTTTTCTACGGCACTGTTGCCTATGAAGATGTCGCAAAACTCCTTGACGCAAACGTGGGTTCAGGAGCGTTGTCGATCAAGAAGCCATAAACCAATTATTGCTGGAATTTTGTGATCTTTACTCGGTGTTTGCACCCGCTTTTTGCTGACTCCGTCTACCACGCGTGGACGGTGAATAAGTCAGACAGCCAGCGGATCGTTTATCTAAGTGGAGACCCCTCTGCGGCCAAGATAGTAC
>JABDKD010000114.1 GCA_013003215.1 Pyrinomonadaceae bacterium | reverse complement strand
AGGTGGGTGGTCCTTTGAACGCCTGCATTGTAGAACCACTGCATCCACTGCACATTCTCGTCTCAAATGAACACCTGTTAAACTCATTGGTCTACACTTCGGGTACAACCTGGGTGTCCGGCTCGATTGCGAACGGAGAGGAATCGTATTCAAAACCGGAGTTATTTGATGACTTCGAAAAGACCCTGAAGTCGCTGAAATTGAGGTAATCCGGAGGCCATTCCGTAACCCGAGAGTTTGCATGATCAGAGAAACACAAGAATCACTACGAGTTGTTATGACCAAAAGAATTACGCTGAGTTTGTTTGCTTTGTTGATATTGCCTGTCGCTACTTTTTCTCAGCCCGGTTTGAAGCCCAATCCGGTCATCAAAGATCTGATCAAGGATGTTTCGCCGAAAAAGATCGAGCAATACAACAGGAAGCTCGTTTCCTTCGGAACGAGAAACACGCTCTCATCTCAAACAGATCCAAAGCGCGGAATTGGCGCTGCTGCGAATTGGATCTTCGAAGAGTTCTCGCGCATCAGTGCCGATTGCGACGGCTGCCTCGATGTCAGAAAGCAGTCGTTCTTGCAGGAAAAGACCCGTCGGATCCCCGAGCCTACAAAGATCACGAATCTTGTTGCCACGCTCAAAGGCACAACCGATCCTGATCGCGTCTATATCGTCAGCGGCCACTACGATTCGATGTGCTCTTCATCGACCGATGGTAAGTGTGACGCTCCCGGGGCAAACGACGACGGCTCGGGAACGGCAGCTGTGATCGAGATGGCCCGGGTGATGTCGAAGAAGCGATACGAGGCGACTATCATCTTTATGACGGTGGCCGGTGAAGAGCAAGGCCTTCTTGGTGCACGCTACTTCGCCGCTGACGCAGTCAAGAACAAGATGAATATCGATGCGATGTTTACAAACGATATCATCGGCGGCGTGAAGACTATGAAGAACAAGCCCGATCGCAATTCCGTCAGGGTCTTCGCTGAAGGCGTCCCTTCAAACGAAACGGAGCGACAGGCTATGCTTCGCAGAAGTATTGGTGGCGAGAATGACTCCGCAACCCGTCAACTTGGCAGGTTCATTTATCAAACTGCCAGGGCTTACTCCCCTAACTTTCGTGTTCAGTTAATTTACAGGCGGGACCGTTACCTCAGGGGTGGAGATCACATTCCTTTTCTTGAGAGCGGTTTTCCCGCTGTAAGGTTTACCGAACCTCATGAAGACTACGAACACCAGCACCAAACGGTCAGAACAGAAAACGGTGTTTTCTACGGTGATACTCCCGACTATCTCGACTGGAGCTATATCGCGAATGTTACAAGAATCAATGTTGCGGCGCTGGGTTCACTTGCGATGTCGCCCGCACGGCCCAAAAATGTTGGATTTGATCTTTCAAGGCTCACAAACGATACAGATATCACGTGGGATAAAGGGACAGAAGCCGATCTTGCCGGATATGAGATTGTCTGGAGAAGGACCACCGACGCGTTTTGGACAGATTCGAAATTCGTTGGGAATGTCGACAAATTTACGATGAAAGATATGTCAAAGGACAACTACTTTTTTGGTGTCAGATCCATTGATAAGGACGGAAACAAGAGCCCGGTAGTCTTCCCGGGTCCGGTGTTCAGAAGAAACTAATCCCGATCTTACAGACATACGAAAAGTAAAATGAGAGCACTTTTATTGATTCTTATTGCGTTTGCAGTTCAGGGCGCAGGACAAATCCGCAACGACTTCGAGCGGAACATGAATAAGCCGATCGAGCCGTTCAAGATTGTCGACAACATCTACTATGTGGGCGCTTCAGATGTCGCTGTTTACCTGATAACAACGGAGAAAGGGCATATTATCCTCGATGCGGGCTTCGCAGAGACCGTCCCGATGGTCGAAGCAAATGTTAAAAAATTGGGTTTTGAGCTTTCCGATGTCAAGATCCTTTTGAACAACCATGCCCATTCGGATCACGCAGGTGGGCTTGCATTGCTGAAAGAGAAATCGGGTGCCAAGCTTTATGCTCCCAAGAAGCAGGCAAAGCAGCTTCGCAGGGGTGGTAAACAGGATTTCGCATGGGGCGACAAACTGGATTTCGCGCCTGTAGAAGTAGACAAGCGCGTACGCCGCGACGATAAGATCAGGTTGGGCGATGTTACGATCAACGCTATGTTCACACCTGGTCACACTAAAGGCTGTACAACCTACACAACCACCGCAAATCATGGGGATGAAAGGTACCAGGTCGCATTTGTCTGCAGCATTTCAGCCCTGGACTATAATTTAATTGACAACAAGAACTACGGTTCGATAAGAAAAGACTTTGAAGAGACTTTCAGCGTCCTGCGTTCGCTCAAGGTAGATGTCTTTCTTGCTTCGCATGGCGTCTTTTTCAAGCTCAAGGAAAAGCTTGAGGCGTGGAAAGAAGATCCGGAGACAAATCCCTTCGTCGATAGAGTAGGTTACCGGAAATTTGTCACTAGAATGGAAGCCGCTTTCAAGAAAAAATTAGCAGCGCAGAAAGAGACCAAACCCAACATCAAACGCTGACAGGTCTTGACTGATTAGCTCCTAGCTAATATGGTCTGGACTAACCCCAAAAAATTTAGCTTTTACAGAGGAAAAAAATGTTTGAAGATTTCAAAGAATTTTTGAAGCGTGGGAATGTGCTTGATCTGGCCATCGGTCTCGTAATCGGAGCCGCGTTTGGAAAGATAATCACAACACTGGTAGACGGCGTGCTAATGCCTGTCGTGGGTATGGTTTCGGGCGGCGTAGATTTTACAAAGCAATGTATAAACGTAAGCGGCAAAGAGATAGAATCTTGTGCCGTGGCTATAAAGGATGGCGCAGCGGTCATTCGGCATGGCCAGTTGATAGCCGACATCATTTCTTTTTTGATCGTTGCGTTCGTTGTTTTCTTGATCGCTCGCTGGGCGGTGAAGTTCTTCAAGGGACTTGAGGCCGAATCGGGCCCGAGTGCTGAAGAAGAACTGCTGACGGAGATTCGCGACGTGCTTACGAAGAAATAGGCGTAGAAACTGATATGGGAGTTTCGTTTAGACTCGGGCTCTGCCCGACATGCCGTGCAAAGCACTGCTCTAAACAGAAGAACTCCGATATCACGAAAAAATCCGGCACGTTTGACGATCTTAAGACCACTGGCCGTGGGTCGGTGTTGATCGTCGCGTGCCGGAATTTGTTAAAAAACGGTTATCTATGGAGTCACGTATTTGACCTCATCAAGTTCAGCAAGACCGTAAACCTTCTTTGCCTTGATCTTGCCATAAACGATCGAACCATTGGACTTATAGATCTTTAGACCTGCTTTTTTAAGCGTTTTCTCTCCATCCTGTACTCCGTCAGCGAGTACCACTCTTATGTCCGCGATGCCGTTCTCAACAAATTTGGGCTCGAATTCGGAGGGCTTCTCAGCTCCCTTCTCGAGTCGATCAACCAGCCCGTAGATCCAGGAATGCAGTTTGAATTTCTTTGTAAGCTCGCGCTTTTTAGCCGGGGTCAGTTCGATACTCATTGACTCGAGAGTAATCTCAACATTTTCCCGGTCAATAAACTTGTATGCGAGCCTGCCATTCATTCGCATCGGATCGCCCTCAACCATAGGCGCTGTAAACTTCGAACCAAGTGCTGCTTCTTCAGATGGTTTCTTGAGGATTTTGTTTCCCGAACGTGCTTTCGCTTCAATGACCTGGCCCGTTTCATCAACTTTAAAATCGACCTCCACCACGGAATTTTCGCCTGACCACTTGGCCCTTGCCGGAATCACGGGTTTCTTCAGATCCGCGACGGTCGTAGTCAGATCATCTTTTTTCCTCTCGGCGAGAGTTCCGGTTCTGAAATTTGTAACTTCGGTGCCGTCGATCTGGAACCGGCCACCAATTGCCTGCGGATTTGTGTTCGGACTCATCTTGAGAAGACTCGAAAACGTTGTGCCGGCAGGGAGATTCTTGATGACGTTTTTCGTAATGCTCGAATTCCCAGGAGTCGCCTTGGCCTTCCCGCCGCGAATCCCGCCACCGTTGCCGCCTCCAAAGCCATAACCAACGACGCCACCCGAACCGCTACCCGTTCCGCTTGATACGGTTACGGTTGTCTGAACGGATCTGTTACCCGCGACATAACCCTGCTGCGTTACTCCTGGTTTCAGCGCAAGCAACTGGTTTACGTTCCTCAGCCCTGTAGGTGGCGCGGAAGCATCCTGATTTTTACTCCTGTGACCATCCGGATTCTCTGATGGAACCTCAACAGTTCGGGGATTACCGTCGGGGTTAGCAGTCCCTTCCTCTACCGCGACAAACGACGTGAACTGGGTGAGTATTTTGAACTCGAGGCCGATGCTGGTAATTTGCGCAACCAGGTCTTCCCTGGCGGTTCCCTCTTGAATCGCGCCAGGATCCTTCATCATGAGCTGGGAGACCTTACGCCGCGCCCAAAGAGTAGCGAGAACATCGTGACTCTGCTCCCGCTCAGGGAATTCAACCTTGATCTCCCTTTCGTAATGTTGCCCTGCAATCAAACCCTTGATCTTGATCGACCCTGACGCACCGGCCTTGTATCTACCGTTGATTATTAATGGCTTGGCCGTAAACAGATCGGAAACCTCAGACGGGTATATATCTTCGACAGGAAGTCCATTCCAGTCGATGGAAATATCGGTCAAAACCGGCGTCCGAACCCTTTTGTAGAACCTTTCAGCAGCCTTTTGGCTCTCAGATTTTAATGTGATTACTTCGGCCTCGCCTTTTCCTGCATCCGCCATCTTTTCAATCAGATACCGGTTGACGGAATTACCGATTCCAAATGAAAACACCCGTGCCTTTGGATGCTTCTTGATTTCGCCGACAATTGCCATATCATTTCCGACATATCCATCGGTCATGAAACAAACGATCCGGAGATGCTCTTGTGAGTCGCTCGGCTCAAGAGCGGTCTTGATCGCCTTCATCATCTCTGTTCCGCCGCCGCCCCGTCGCGTTTCCAAGAACGTCCGAGCTGTTTCGAGATTCGCAAGAGTTGCCGGAACGGGCTTTTCGAAGAGCACCTTTGTCGATCCGGCAAACGTGATGATGTTGAATGAATCGCGAGGATGCAGACCTTCCAGCGAGAGCTTCATTGCTTCCTTGGCTTTCTCGATCGGGAAACCGCCCATTGACCCCGATGTGTCCAAAACAAAAACGATTTCCTTGGGTGTGTAATCCTCAACCGTCATGTCATCCGGCGGCTGGAGCATCATCGTAAAGAATCCACCCCTTTCGTCACGATGGGTCAGAATCGCATCCTCGATTCTCCTGCCGGTCACATCGTAATGAAGAATAAAGTCTTTGTTCGGAATTGAAGTTTCGTTCTTGAGGTTTATGGCTGCATTGGATGGGCTGAGTCTTTGGGATTCAATATCATGAAGCTTCGATGTGAAGTTTTCGATCGGCACACCCGCATTCAGGTTTACATTAACCGAAATATCATGCCCCGTTCTGGTTTTCGCTACCGGCACTTTGATTTGGGAGACATCGGCGGAAGCGGTTGCCCCTGACTTCTTCGAAGCTGGATTGTATCTCGGCCCAACGACCATCGGAAAGACAAATTCGTATGACCCGGCTTCGTATTTCAGGGTTTCGACATAACTGATCTCGATCACGACCTTGTCGCCGGGCATGATGTTCGCGACCCGCTGAGTAAAAATGTTAGGGCGCTCCTGGTCGAGTAACGCGGCGCGTTGTCCTGCCTGCTTTGCTTTCTCATAGGTTGCACGGGCTTCTTCCCTTTTCATGATCACGCCGTTGATCGTTTTGGAGCCGATCTTCATACGCATCCGATCGACCGCTCCGTCATGAGAAAGCGGGAACATATAGATTGCTTCAATCGCTAAAGCCGAGTCGTTTCGGAACTCCTGCTTTACATTTACGCGTGCAAGAAAGCCGGAGATGTCAGCTGTGACCTCGGTGTGCTTAAGAGGGACATCAATAACGCGCCCGTCCTTATCTGCGCCGCGAAGAGTTCCCTGTGAAACTTTTGAAAAATCATTTGCCGTGACGGTAAACGTTGTGATTATGAGAGTTATTGCGGTCAGCAGAATTTGTTTCATTGCCCTTTTTCCCGTTCTCAGAATTTCTTGCGTCTTTGTTGTGACAAATCCTTCGGTGCGCCGAAAACGAAAATGGTTTTCTCGGGAGGGAAAAAAGAATGGACAATTGAAAATGGAAATGGATAATTCGCTTTCCTTTTCAGCGCTGAAAGCGCGGCAGTAACATAGCCGGCGGTAAGCCGTTTCGGCGCAACCTTAAAACAGATGTCTTCTCATCAGCGCTGAAAGCGCGGCAGTAACATAGCCAGTTGCAAGCGCGTAAGCGCGCAGCATCTCAACAAATGTGTTCCTTAAAAGCGCTGAAAGCGCGACTGGAGCTTAGCCAGTGGTAAGCGCGAAGCGCGCAGCCTCTGGTTAGTCGCATAACATGATGTGGGATCCTGAAGGGGTCCTAGAGCAGATATTTCGGATCATATTCGACACCCGCTTCATCCAACAATGTGATCAGCTCTTCTTCAAATGAAACTCCTTTGTGATGCTCTTCTTGGTTAAGAATATATTTCCTTACCTTTTCGATTCTTGTGGGACTGACTGAAAACGCCGCGTAACCGCGCTGCCATTTGAAGATAGACTTCTTCTCATTTGTGACCCATTTCGTTGAACCTGACTTGATGTCTCTGATGACGTAGTCGGGCCGGTGCCACGAACGCAGTCCAAGCAGTAGATGAATGTGGTCTTCGATTCCCCCGACCGCGAGTGGAACCGCTCCAAGATCTCTTATAATTCCGCCGGTATAGGCGAAGAGATCATCTTTGAATGCGGGCTTTATTAGTGGCCTTCTTTCTTTGGTAGAAAAAACAACGTGAAAATTGAGACTTGTGAGAGTCGACGGCATGGTGAGGTGCCCTCCTTTTGTGAGAATTTGTCTATCTATAACACGGGCCCCTGCAGGGCCCAAAAGATTTTTTCGCGTCTGATCCAGATGCTGCGCCGAAACGGCTTGCAACTGGCTATGTTACTGCCGCGCTTTCAGCGCTGATGATGATTGCATCTATTGAGAAGCTGCGGCCTTCGGACTTACTACTGGCGGCGAAGCGGCCTTAGTGTCGCAACTTCAGCGTTTACTAAAGAATGCATCTGTTGAGATGCTGCGCTCACAATTCTCAACGCACACGTACACTCCCTCGCATATGTTGTTGATCTAAAACAGCACCTTAGATGTATAATGCGTCTCCAGATAGGAACTTTATGCCTCGCAGTTACAAATACAAACTTTCGGTTTGGTCGCTGCTGAAACTCTGCGTCCTCCTTTTCACATTCATTGGAACGGCCCCCGCCTTCCCGGGCGATCTGGATATCTCTTTTGGAACCGGTGGTAAGGTTACGACGCCCATAGGAACGGCTTCCAGTGACGTTGCGCTGATATCAGCGCTTCAACCCGACGGTAAAACGATCCTTGCCGGTTACACGAACACCGGTTCAAACCTGGTGCCGGTTGTGATCCGCATAGATGAAGACGGTTCGCTGGATACAACATTTGGGCTCAACGGTGTGGCGTCAAAAAGGATCTCCGGGCCGACAGTGCCCTTAAGCGCTGAGACCTACGCCTTCATTACCTCCATCGCAATTCAACCGGACGGAAAGATCGTCGTAGCCGGGTTCTATACTCTTGTGACTATAGGTAATTTAGGAGCCGGGAATATTGACTTCTTTCTAAGGTTGAACCCGGATGGTTCGTTCGATGAATCGTTTGGGGGCGACGGAATGGTTGCCGAGGGCGGTGCCGGGCTTCCGAACGTTTGGGGTATCGCTTTGCAACCGGACGGAAAGATAGTCGCGGTCGGTGACTATCAATTCTTTCGAAGCGGCGCGTTCAGGCTAAATACTGACGGTACGATAGACGAGAGTTTTGGCGGAGGCAGCATTCCCCGTGTCGATCTCTTTACAGGTGGCACGACCAGAATCTATGACGTCTTGATTCAACCTGATGGAAAAATTGTTGCCGGTGGTTTCAACGAGGGCGGATTCACGATCGCAAGAATGAATCCTGATGGTTCTTTTGACCATCGCTTCGGAAAAGATGGAAAGATAATCACACCCACCGGCACTCCTAACGGGCGCGCCTATTCGATTGCGCTTCAGTCCGATGGAAAAATCGTTGCGGCCGGAAACTCTTCCGGAAACAGCGGTAACCAAATGGTTATCGCGAGATATGGCTCGGACGGAACGATTGATACATCGTTCGACGGTGACGGCATTGTGACAACAACCGTCGGGAGTTTTGACACGCGAGTAAGATCCGTCATCGCTCAAACTGACGGCAAAATTGTGGTCGGAGGCTATACGGCGGATTCCGCAGAAGACGATGATCTTTTATTGATTAGGATCGAATCGGATGGTTCCTTCGATCCAACATTCGGCACTGACGGTGTGGTCAGAACCGACGCTTCGGGAAGTGAGGATATCGGACGTTCCCTGACTTTAAGGCCCGACGGCAAGATCGCTTTAGCTGGTTTTATTAGTGGCACCACAGAACCGGAACTCCTGGTCTCTCAATATCAGACCAACGGCAGCCCGGATACGGCATTTGGATCAAACGGTATTTCAAGACTCGATCTCGCCAATTCTAGCGACGAGGCAACCGCTGTCGCGGTCCAGGCTGACGGTAAGATTGTCACGGGGGGAGTCGCATATTGCTGCAAGCGGGATTTTCGACTTGCACGATATGACCAGGCAGGAAACCTTGACCCCTCATTCGGAGTCGGCGGAATCGTCGAACCATCTATCGGCACGGAGCCGAATAAACTTACGGGACTCAGAATACAGCCCGACGGGAAAATTGTAGCAGTCGGTTATTCTCAGAGCAGTGCGAATGACTACGGAGTCGTGCTTGCGAGATTCAACTCCGATGGGACTTCCGATCTTTCATTTGGTGTAGATGGAGTGGTTCTTTCGAACAGGGCGTCCGGGGATGCACTTGCGATCCAGGCTGACGGTAAGCTTGTAGTCGGGGGATGGACAAGTACTAATACGCGGAACACGCGTCGGTTCATGGTGCTCAGGTTCAATCCCGATGGATCTGTCGATTCGACGTTCGGGCTGAACGGCGAAACGATTACTACAATCTTTGAGGAGAACATCGCTCAGCGTCAGCGCGTGACCGACATCGAGATTCAGCAGGATGGCAAGATCGTGGTTGCCGGCACGGTCTATGTTGGCATCGGTTTTAGTACTGTGCCCTGGTATATGGTCACACTCAGGTACGAATCCGATGGTTATTTGGACCGCAAATTTGGAAACGATGGTTTCGTAACGTCAAACTTCCAGCACGGAGGTGCGAGCGATCTCGAGATCCAGGCGGATGGAAAGATCGTTATTGTAAACGGCTATGAAGCGATATTTGGTAATTTTGCAACATACAGATATAACCCCGACGGATCGCCGGATTTGGCATTCGGTGTCGCAGGAGTTGCCGAATCAGCTATTGGAGACGGCGCAGCAGCAGGCGGAATAACTATCCAACCTAACGGAAAGATCCTGGTTGGCGGATCAGCGATATTTGGAAACGATCTCGATTTCGCTGTGGTCCGATACAATCCAAACGGGAGTCCCGATATTGGATTCGGATCCGGGGGAGTCGTTTCAACCGATTTCGCGGGTGATTACGATCGGATCAACAACATCGCATTGACCGCAGAAGGAAAGATTTTCGCGGCGGGCTACAGCAACAACGGCCTGAACAGGGATTTCGCTTTGGCTGCTTATCTTAGTGATCCGGCAGTTTCCACAGCCGTGCCGTATGATTTCGACGGTGACGGGCGTTCAGATATTTCGGTCTTTCGACCTGCAGAAGGCAACTGGTACTTATTCCAATCGACGCAAGGGTTTACAGCCATCAACTGGGGCATTGCGAGCGACACGCTTGTGCCCGGTGATTACGACGGCGATGGCAGAGCGGACACCGCGATCTTCCGTCCCAGCGATACGGGCGGGGTTCCTGATTTTTATGTATTGAACAGCGATGGGTTCGTGCTGTCAGGTGTCGAATGGGGCGTTCCGGGAGATCAGGCGGTTGTCGACGATTATGACGGTGACGGTCGCGATGACTTCGCTGTGTATCGTCCGGGAACTTCAACCTGGTATGTTCTCAGAAGCAGCGGCGGGATTTCAGTAACGACATTCGGGGGTCCCGGAGATACTCCAGTCACGGGCGATTTTGATGGCGACGGCAAAGCTGATCCAACGACGTTCAATGCTGGCGTTTGGACTTCGACGCTATCGGGCGGCGGAACAGAAACGGTTACAAACGGAGCTGCCGGCGATGTGCTGGTACCGGGCGACTATGACGGCGATGGGCAGACTGACCAGGCGGCATTCCGTGATGGCAGCTGGTACTTGTGGCTTAGTTCCTTGGGATCTCAGCAGGTGGTTCCATTCGGTTCTGCCGGTGACATACCCGCACCGGGCGATTTCGACGGTGACGGCAAGTTCGATTTATCTATTTACCGCGATGGCCAGTGGTGGATCTCGAACAGCGGAAATGGAGCAGTTACCACGACAGCATTCGGTGTGCCTACCGATGTGCCGGTCCCTGGAAATTGAGCTTTTTTACTGTGGGATTTTGCCTCAAATCATTAAGGATGCTGAAAGCGCGATGCGCGCAACACACCCAACGAAAGACTTTTCTTTGTTACCTCAACACGACTCCGGAGTCGACCGATCGGATCGCTTCAAACCTCAATGTATACATAGATTCACGATCTGAGTCCAACGCCCTGATTTCGGACACCGGAAACTAGCTTAGTTTCTCAATCGAGCCCTCTCGTCAAATGGATTCAGAAGCTAGTCGCCGGACTGCTTAGATATTCTCAGTGCTTCTCGGCGATGTTCTTCTTTACTGATCTCCCGTATGTTTCCATCTTCGATGAGTAAGATGCGGTCAGCAGCGTTAGCCAAGCGGTCATCGTGAGTGATCATCACGAATGCCACGCCGCTTTCTCGGTTCATCTCCCGCATCATCGCGAATACTTCTTCGCCGGAACGGCTGTCGAGGTTCCCTGTCGGTTCATCGGCGAGAATGATTTTGGGAGCATTGGCAAGTGATCGAACAATCGCACACCTTTGGTTTTGCCCGCCGCTCATCTCATCGGGGTGTTTGTTGATCTGATCACCTAAACCGACTCGATTGAGCAGATGCAGAACCCGATTTGTTTGTTCTTCGTTTGCTTCACCGTGGCGGATCGTGATCGGCATTAGAGCGTTTTCCAAACAGGTGAATTCATTCAGCAGATAGTGCGCCTGGAAAATAAACCCAACATCATCACTTCGCAATCTTGCCAATTCATCTTCATCAAGCGTCGAAATGTCGGTGCCGTTGATCAAAACCGTGCCGCCCGTCGGAACATCCAATGCACCCAAGATATTGAGCAATGTTGATTTTCCGCTACCTGATTGACCAATAACGGCAACGAATTCACGCGCATGAATCCTTATATTGAGGCCGTGCAAAACGGGAACATCAACTTTGCCGAAATATGTTTTCTTTAGTCCGCGGGTTTCAACAACAAGGGGTGTAGCACTGTTGGAATTTTCTCCAAAAGGGAATTTATCAACCGTTATCGCTTCGTCATTACCACTATTCATTTCTTTATCGCATTACATCTACAGGATTGAGTTTTGCGGCGCGTCTCGCCGGAAGTACTGCAGCAATGACCGTCGAGATGATCGCGGCAAGTATCGCTGCTCCGATATAAACCGGTAAAATCTTCACCGGAAAGAGCGATGCCGGTTCTCCGCCGATAACCGCATCCGATCGTTTTAGCAGACTGATCAGATAAACTATCGTCATGCCGATCAACGCACCGAGCGCACTTCCTAGAATTGCTACTCCCAAACCCTCAAAAATAAAAACAGTTAGAATCTGTTGCTGACGCGCTCCCATACTCTTTAGAATTCCGATCTGTGCCGATTTTTGAAGCACTGAGACGACTAGGACTGAGGCGATCGCAAAGGCGGAAGCAATCAAACTGAAGATCGATATCAGATAAGCCGACGCTTCCATCATTCGTATGTTGGTTAAGAACCGCGAGAAGTCTTTCGTCCAGGGTTTGGCTTCATATGGAGTTAAGGTCATTATCGTATTCGATAAATCTTCCACGTCATATATGTCATATATTTTGATGTAAATGACATTTATGGAGGTTCCCAAACCAAACAGACTTTGACCGTTACGAAGCGTAACGTAGGCACTTCCGCGGCCTTGTCCCCGATCATAAATCCCCTTGATCGAAAAGGAATCCGCCTGCCCCGAACTTGACGTCAGGTGTATACGGTCACCCACATTAACATTCAGATCTTTGGCAAGTTCCGTGTCAATAACAATCTCATCACTGCCAAGTCCCCGATACTTGCCCTCGACCAGATCTTTTGTAACCGGTGTAATTTCATCAAGAAGTTCCGGCTCTGCCCCTATTACCGCAACGCCAACGGGATTTGCTCCTTTTGACGCGAAACCCTGTCCACTGACAACCGAAGTTACGCCACGAACATTTGGCAAACCTCGGATCGTTCTGACAACCTGCTCCCCATTGTCTATGAACTTCAATTGGGACGTTTGCTGTTCAATTTTGTTTGAAACAGGATTCTCGGCATCTTGAAGACCGTCGGGTTTCGGGTCTTTTACCTGGACGACTACATGTGGGATGGACTCAGTCAACAAATTGGTCATCATCTCCTCCAAACCAAATATTAAGGAGGTGATAAAAATCACTATGATCACGCCTGCCCCTACCGCACTTATCGTCAAGAGCGTCTGCGAACCGCCGGAAAGCAGATGCCGTAAGGCGAGTTGAAACTCAAACCGAAACTTTTTCGGAACGAGGGCTGAAATAAATATACCGAACAATGATTTCATGATTTATCTGGCTTCAACTCTGTCCCCCACTTTTACGGTTGCCGTATCGGCAATAATAAAATCTTCTTGATCAAGCCCTGAAATTACCGGAACGCCTTTCCCGGTCGGCGATCGGGTCACAACAGGTTTTTGAGCTACTATTCCATCCTCAATCACAAAAACGACCGTTTCATCACCGATACGAATCAATGCCTTTTCCGGCACCAACAACCGCTTAACTTCCTTTGCGGTTATAATATTGACATCCACGGTTTGTCCCGGACGCAGCCAATTTGGCGTATTATTCGGTACTACCTTGACTTCAATTGTTCCGCGAGCTTGATCAACCGCTGCACCGAGCTCGGAAACCGATCCCTGAAACCTACTGTCGGCAAATGCGCCCGAAGAAATCACGACCTCCTGACCGATCCGCAATGAAGAAAGATTGCTTTCATCAACATCGAGGCGAATTTCCGGCTCAACGCTTACTAATGTAAGAACGCCGTTTGAGCTGGCCAACGATCCGACGGTCTGACCTGTTTCAGCATTGATTCTCGTAACTTTTCCGGCAAAGGGGGCAAAAATAAGTGCATCCCCAGCCTGTTGTTGGGCAACAATTAACGCTCGTTCAGCTTCCGCAACTCGCTGTTGGGCAACTCTTATATCTTCAGGCCTTGCTCCCGTTTGGATTGTTCGTAACCGCGCCTGTTGGGTTCCGACATTCGCTTGGGCTGATTTCAAACTTGCGTTTGCAGAACGAACACTTGACTGGGCCAATTCGATCGCCCGTTTTTGAGCCTCAACCCGCTTATCGGCGACTCGAAAGTTCGTAAGTGACTGATCGTATTCGACTTGAGCAATAACTCCATCTTTTACAAGACTCGCACTTCGTTCCAGATTCTTTTTCGCCAAGTCCCGCTCAGCTTCAAATTGCGCGAGCTGCGAACGGGCTTGAGCGACATTTTTTTCTGCCTGGATAATTGCCGCCCGTTGCTGTTCGACTTGTGCTCTCGCTTGTCTGACTTGCTGCATTCCCGCATCAATATCCGAAGCCAGCGCCCCGCGTGAAACCTGCAGAAGTTGCGAACGTGCCGTACTGACGGCCGCTTGTGCCTGCAAAATTCGTGCTTCGGCAACATCATTTTTTATAGAAGCCAGTTGTTGACCGCCGATAACTTCGTCGCCTTCTTTGACAAAGAGTTTCTGGACAACGCCCTGGGATTGAGCTCCGACATTTGTTTCAGTTGTACCGCCGACTGTACCGCTGCTTGTGATCGTCTCGGTGATCACCGCTTGTTCCGGTTGAATCAGATCGACTTTTGTCGGACGCTGAGTTAACCAAAGAACTGCCAAGGAGACCAATCCGATAACCGATAAGACACCCAATCTGATTAGCCATTTTTGAAAATTCTTTGATACTGGACCCTGGCTTTCCGACCTTGAGTGGCTGCTGTTAGTTTCAGTTTCTTTAGCTTTGTACTCAGTATCCGGAGCCTCGTCCGTTACAGCTGTTTCATCTATTTCCGTTGTTGCTTCTTTTACTCTTTCCACTTTTACCCCTTGTTGCCGGGATTATTCGCTCTCATGTCGTCTACTCTCATGCAATGTGAATTAAGCGCTCTATTAAGCGCCTTTAATCTCATCAATTTGAGGAGGACTTTTCTTCATCAAAATAACCGCCACTCCCAATGTGACCGTCGCCGCGACGATACTGCCCGCTCCCAGCAAAACCAATATGGGAGGCAGCCCTAAATATATCTCTGAGAGAATACCAAGCGGCATCAGGAGACCCGCTAACGCAAGAGCGGAGGCCCATTTTGCAGGACTTTTTCCGATGGGCAGAGTCATGATCAGATAGCCGAATACGATATTCAGAAACGCAAATAGATTTCCATGAACGTGGGCCAGACGAGCCTCGAAATGAGGATGAACCGCGTAGCCGGCGATCCACGCTTCTTTGCCCGGTGCAAAATCGCGTGCATAGATCAAATAGAACCCGTAAATCATAAATCCGGCCATTACAATCAAACCGACTCCGATGTTCCACTTGCCAGTCGTTTGCTCGTGCATAACTTTTCTCCCTTGTTCATTACGTTCTTCATTTTTCCTGAGTTAAAGAAAAAATACTTTGTTTAATTCCGAGTATTTCGTGCTCGACATTCGCAGGGATCTCGTACACATCCAGTTCGTCGAGTTCAATTTTTCGTCCGTCCATCGTCATTTCAATCTTTCCTTCTAAAATAATAATCAAAGATTTCAAGCCCGCTTTATGCTTGGGCATTATTTGCCCTTTTTTAAGCCCGACAGCTTTAAAGTTCAGTTTCTTCGAGGTAATGATTGAAATAATTGCGGGTCTTTCGTTACTAAAGTTCAGACGTTGTTTTATATTCGATACTTTTTCAGTTTCCCGAACCACTGCTTTGTCATTATTTGATTTGTTCTCTTTCTTTGATTGGACCGACCTTACATTTCCGGGTTCATTCTGAGCCGGTGTTTGGACCTCAGAACGACAAGCCCAACTAATCGACATGGCTGTGATTACAACTGGCGCTAAGATCTTTTTCATGATTTTCTCCTCAATGTATCAAACGGCATCAGTATATCACAACATTCGCATATAGGAATATGATTTCGATCACATTCCTTTTAGGTCTTATCCCAAATGCAACTTACATGTGTACTATGATAACCAGCAGAGGATCTTTATTATTCGATCAATGATGCCCTGATTCAATTAGGGAATACTTAAGGACTTTGTAAGTGACTACTGATTTAGAAATTCTGTTGTGGATAGTAGCAAGCGGGATTCTGATGAGTGCAATCGCACTCGTCGGCAGCATCACATTTTTCTTTCTGCAAACCACCCAGGAAAAGATCCTCCTGCCTCTTGTCGCGTTTTCGGCAGGAGCGCTACTCGGCGGTGCATTCTTCCATATGATTCCCGGTAGTCTGGGACAATGGACGGACGCCTCGTTTGTCTTCCTCTGGGTGATGATCGGATTCACACTCTTTTTCGCATTAGAACAGTTTTTGCACTGGCATCACTGTCAACGAGCAGCGACCGACTGCAAGAAGCCGCTTACGTATTTGATCTTGATTGGTGACGGATTACACAACTTCATCGGTGGATTGGCAATTGGCGGAACATTTCTGGTAGACGTCCGTTTAGGGGTCACTGCATGGCTTGCGGCCGCGGCGCACGAAATACCCCAGGAATTGGGCGATATGGGGGTTCTGTTATACGGAGGCTGGTCAAAGAAAAAAGCCGTGATATTCAATTTTCTTTCCGCACTGACTTTTTTGGCCGGTGGTATCGTTGCTTACATAGCCTCATTTCAGTTCGATGTTTCGTTTTTGATTCCCTTCGCGGCCGGGAATTTTATCTATATCGGCGCCTCTGACCTGGTACCTGAGGTAAACAAACATGAGAGTTTTCGAGCCAACGTAATACATTTTTTGGCATTCGCGATTGGCTTGATTCTATTGTTTTTAGTCAAATTAATGCTTGATTGAAAAAGAATCTTGGGAACGACATATGCTCAATTGAACGGATTCGAAAACGCTGTCAAAGCGTTTATTGACTAATTCAAATTCTCTCAAATCATTTTTCTGTTCGAAAAACATCATACCTGTTATTCGTGCGAACATAGATCACGGTTTCCTCTACAGCTCCCGACGAAATCTGATGAATTGACTTTGCTTCGGAGCTGAAAAAACTACCGGGCTCTAATGCTTTCGCGTTCTTTCCGTCCGGCATCCGGTATTTTAGTTGGCCCTGAATTACAACGGCTCGAAAGCTCGAGCCAAGACTTTTTATCTTTCCATTAAAACCTGCGGGAAGTTTAATGAGTGTTCCGCTCGGTTTGTCGTCTTGCGGATCGCCCCAAAGAAAAGCAAATTTTACTGCGTTCTTAGAAGCTGATTTTTGGGGCTGATTTACCCAAACGATATTCGATGCGTGCACGTTGATCGGTCTTTCTCCGTTATCAAAAGCCTTTCCAATCGGTCGGACGAGATATGGCCCTTTATCAATCTCTATGTAAGCCATGTTAATTTTGCCTTTCGCAGACGTAATATGTCCTTCACCCGCCGGTTGCGTCCAAAAAGAACCTTTCGGCATCCACATATTTTCAGCTTTTGGGTCATCGTTGTGGATTTCTCCGCTGATGACCATTCCGCGATATAAAACGTTGTGAATATGCGGCGGCGATGAGAAGCCATCCGCAAATCTGACAAGAAATCCTGTCGGTTCAATGCCGTTTCGGTCACCCCAAAGAGTTCCGGCCTGAGGGCTTTGATCGCCGCGGGCAGGGTTGAGGGGAGTCCACTTAACTTCACTCGCCAAAACGACTTTATTTGTCGGCTGAGCCAGGGATTTTAGATCTTTGCCCGAAGCGGCCATCCGGGTGCTGCCTAATCCCAAAATGATGATTGAAAATGTGAATAGGAAAGCGATATTCGTTCTCATAATCTTATTTTTAAACTCTTCTTTTATAAATCTTTGCAATGTTCTTTTTTCCACTTTCGGATCATGTCGATTGCCGGCTTATGGGTTCTGCCCGCAGCCTTTTCAAAATCAGTACGGACATTGAAGGCTCCCTGCGAGATTCCCTCATAAATCCCCGCAATTATCGTCCCCATAAATTCGCCTAATTCTTCTTTTCTTTCAGAAGCATATACTTGAACGGTTACAGGTCGA
This sequence comes from Pyrinomonadaceae bacterium, assembly GCA_013003215.1. Taxonomy (GTDB): domain Bacteria; phylum Acidobacteriota; class Blastocatellia; order Pyrinomonadales; family Pyrinomonadaceae; genus Aridibacter. The sequence goes on along the minus strand of JABDKD010000114.1, from coordinate 11,462 downwards.
TAGACGAGCTCTGTTTTGAAAACCTGGTTGATTAACCCAGCAAGCTTCTTTTGCGAAATTGGTTCTCCGGCCAAATTGTATATTTGGCTGTTATGTTTGGCAGCCGTGAGCATTTTTGTGTAGGCATATCCCAATTCTTCTCTGCTTGTATAGGAGCATTTGCCAGCGCCCGCACAATTAGTAATCTCGCCGTCTTCAACATAATTATCTAAATACTCCAGATCAGGTTCGATATATAATCCGTTTCTTCCAATAACCCATTCAAGACCTGAATTTTTGATGTCTGTTTCCGTATGACGATTACTTTTTACGACCGGACTGAAGGCTGTTTCTTCTTCGTCTCCGATAATGCTCGTATAAACAATCTTCTTGACTCCGTTGATCTTTGCGGCATTTATTACGTTTCTATGCTGCTCGATTCTTTTGTTTGGCTCGTCCATACCGGAGACAAGAAGTACCGCGTCAATATCTTTCAACGCGGCATCTAGCTCATCACGATCGTTATAATCGCCTTTTCTAATTTCGATTCCAAGATGCTGCGCCTTTTTAGGAGTCCGTGCAAGTCCGATCACATTATCTCTTCCAATTTCAGCAATAAGTCTTTTTGCTATTGACGAACCCAATTGACCGCTTGCTGATGTAACTGCAATTTTCATAGGTTTTCTTCATTCGGAATACTCACCGGACAATCCAAACGACAGTAAAAATAGCTACCAAATTCTTCGCAAAACATTTTCCCGGTATCGAACGATATGGATGATCGTTCCCGCAATATGCAAGAACAGCAAAAGGAAGACAATTTTCGCGACGATGTGATGCGACATAAAAAGCGGATGCAGACCACTTTCGGTTAGATCCGGAAGCAAACCCGGATTTCTCGAAAACACCGCCTTGTATATTTGATAATAAATCAGCCCGAATAATCCGGTCAGACACATCCAGACAATCGTCAAATAAAATCCGTAATGGACAAACTTTAACAAACCATTATGCCAGCCTTTCGGATATAAATTTGTCGGACGTCTATCTCTGAATAAAGCAAAAATACGAACCAAAGTCAGCACAAGCACGATAATTCCGGAGGTAAAATGGATCGAATACAAATTGATCTTGAGCAAAGTCGGTTCCGAATGCTCCATATTTATTCCCGCCCCGATGATAATAAAAATCAGCAGAGCTGAGATCCAATGAATCCAGACCGTCCGGCGGCTGTAATTTTGGTCAATTGCGTTCTTCATTTTGTAGTTTCTTCACCTTAATGTATCTGCGAATTGTTCAATGCAAGTCGCTTCTCGGCAATATGTGATCCAATGTTTACCACCACTTTTTCTTTTTTAAAAAAGGTTCGGCAAAATTTTCTCAACAAAAAATGCGATTATCATCGGAATCAAATGTATGAACATAGAATTTCTGGTTTCAGTTTAATTTTAGAACTCAAACTTAATGTTGTTTAAGACGTTTTTCGCACCTTTAGTAATGCTATGTTTCGGTAAATCTATGTAAAGTTCTGTCAAGCAAACTTGTGGATATAATTTCTAATCAGAAAGAATTCTATTAAAAGAAATTGCAAGTAGTTTCACTCGCGATTGTAGATATGAATAGTAATTAAGACTAAGGAGATTAAGATCATGGGAATATCCAGAATTTCTACCTGTCTTTTATTTTTAACGACCATTTTTGTTTTTTTATCGTGTCAGACAAATAGTGCGACGCTGAATGAAACCACTTCCAACAATACGAAGGGCGACAAGACATTTAAGATGGAGGCCTGGGCTGACAACTGGTTTGCAGCCTATCTCGATGAAACTTTGATCGTCGAAGACAGCGTTCCGATTACAACCGAACGCTCCTTTAACGCGGAATCAGTGACATTCAAAGGTTCTTATCCGCTACATCTGAATTTTGTGCTAAAAGATTTTAAGGAAAATGACACAGGACTTGAGTATATTGGCTCAGACAGACAGCAAATGGGGGACGGCGGTTTTATAATGCAGTTAACCGATGTGTCAGACGGCAAGGTTGTTGCAGTTTCTGACGAAAATTTTATTTGTATGGTCATTCACGAGGCTCCTTTGGATAAATCTTGTGAGAAAGAGTCATCCCCTGTCGCGGGCACAAAGCCCTGTGAGTTTAAGTCATTTCCGGAGCCGGATGGATGGAAAACGAAGGAATTTGACGATTCAAACTGGAAACAGGCTTCGGTATTTACCGCAGATCAGGTAACCCCGAAAGATGGATACAATGCAATAGAATGGGATTCCAAAGCGAAACTCATTTGGGGTGATGATTTGGAAACTTCCAACACAATACTTTGCCGATTAACTGTTGACGGAAAATAGGCAATAAATGAAAAACTTAATTCCGTTCGCCATATTATTGATAGTCAGCTTAAACGTCTTTGCCCACGAAGGTGGGCACGGAACACCCACAAGAGAATGGAATTTGAAGTCCGCCAATGAAATTCTTATCGCGGATTTTGTTAGATATGAACAAAATGTCGTGTTCCTAAGGGATGAAAATCAAAAGATATTCGGATTTGATATCGCTGACTTTTCTGAACCGGACAAGAATTTCATATTGGCAAAACAGGAACTATTGCGGTCTCTCAACAGCAATCCAAAAAATAAACCGATAAAGAAACCAGAAGCAAATTCAACTAATTGGCTGTTAGGGTTTGGCTCAATACTAGTTTTTCTGTCGGCCTTTGCCGTTACAACAAGAAAAACAAAAGTTCACCTTACCTATGGCAGTTTGGGGGTTTTGACTGTTCTTTTTGTCGCTTGCAGCAGTTTTACCACGCCCAACGAACCGCAAACACCAATGACTGATAAAACCGTTCCTGCAAATGATATTGCATTTATGAAGTCGGTGTTCGGAAGTTTTTCAGACGTAACAAATACTTCTGATGACAAGTATTTTTATGTCTCTTCGAATGGAATTCCCGATCACAACATGATGGTCGGAATTACAAACTGGCAGCAGCAAGTGCCCATTCCTCACGATTACAGCGGTAAGAATAGTTGGGCAATTCCAATCCAACCGGTCTTGTCAGCCAACCCGTTATCAATGAAAACCAATCTGCTGAAAGGAGCGATCGCTATTGCCGCCAACGGAATTCCGATCTTCAACCCTTTGAACAATCGGGGCGAGGATGCAAACGCTATCGGCGAACTTGATAAATGGGGCGGTCACTGCGGAAGGGCAGATGATTATCACTATCATTTACCCCCAACTCATCTGCAAACGGTCGTGGGCGAGGGCAAGCCGATTGCCTATGCGGTGGATGGGTTTCCTTTGTACGGCGAAACCACGGACAAACTGGACGAATACCTCGGAAAATTCAATTCAGACGGTTCGTATCAATATCACTCCGTCAGCAAATACCCGTATCTCATCGCCGGAATGCGCGGCATTGTCCGTTTAGACCCAAATACTTCAGCTCCCGAAAACCAAGTAATTCCCCAAGCAATGACGCGAGGCATAAGGCCGGATACAAGACCATTAAACGGTGCGGAAATAACTGGCTTCGAATCAACCGGTGACAATGCTTATTCGCTGACTTATGCGCTTGATTCAGAGAAGTATAAAATCAATTACAGTTGGGACAGCAAAGGTCTGTACACTTTTGAGTTCGTCAATCCCGACGGAACAACTACAAAAACTTATCAGAGATAATAAATGCTTTGATACTGAGGAAGTTTGAGTCAAACAAGCGACCTGGTTTTTCTATGTCTTTTTCAACGAACGCTCCGTTCTCCTGTAATTTCTAAAAACTCTTACAAGACATTTACGTTCGCGACGCCTTTTCACATAAAACCCTTACATTCGTTTGCTAGCTTGTTTACTGAACAAACGTTTTTTGATCAGTGCGCCGGCCGCCAAAAAGCGTGTTTGGTTACTGCAATTGTTAGGCACCCTTTCGACCGACGTCTTTTCAAGCCCATCTAGTAACAAATGGGTTGTAAAGTCTTACGAAACTTCTTAAGAAAACAACAAAACCCGACTCGTATGAGCCGGGCTAACTTGTTGATTAAATTGGCTCCACAGGTAGGATTCGAACCTACAACCCTTCGGTTAACAGCCGAATGCTCTGCCATTGAGCTACTGTGGAATGTAAACTTTTCAATAGGACCATTTCGATCCTTGCTAACAACATCTGATCGTCAAAAGACGAACAAAATTTATACCATTCTTATTTTAGTAGTGCAATAGCCGGGAAGCAAGCACACCATTGACCATTGACCATTGACCATTGACCATTGACCTACGATGATCAAATAATGTCTCAGACGAAACAATAGCAGTTTTGATTGTTGAGGCTGACTTAGTGCTTCGTACTTTCTCCGATTCCGTGATTCCCTTCCGCGGCCGTTGATTTTCTGTTCAATGGTCAATGGTCCCTGGTCAATGAATAAGATCTCCGTCATAACTCCAACCTATAACGAGGAATCGACAATTGTCGGTACACTCGAGGCGGTCTCGCGTTTGGTAAATCCTACAGAGATCATCATCGTTGACGGGGGCAGCGAAGACGCGACGGCTAAGTTGATCGGGGAGTTCGAGGGACCAAAACCGATCAAGTTCGTAAACGCAGGACTTCCGAACCGCGGGTTTCAGATGCACGAAGGTACCAGGCACGCGACAGGCGACATCTTCTGGTTCATACACGCTGATACACGACCAAAGCAGGGCTCAGGCACCCAAATTCTCAAATACATGAAGTATGAGGAAGTGGTCGGCGGAAATTTCGACATCATTTTCTCGGGCGGAACCAAAGCAGCGAGATTTCTCTCCTGGCTTTACCCGCATCTGCGTTCGATGGGACTCATGTACGGCGACTCGGCGTTCTTTGTTAGAAAGTCGGTATATGAAGAAGTCGGAGGTTTTGAGGAGTACCCGATCTTCGAGGACCTGGATCTGTTTCATAAGGTGCGCAAGAAGGGTGTTTGGAAGTTTGTGCCGATCCCCGTCGAAACATCGGCGCGGAGATTCGACAAGAAGTTCTTTCCCTGGGTCTTTGCAAAGTGGGCGATTCGACAGCTGCTCTATTGGTTCGGTGTTCCACCCAAATTGCTGGGAACGACATATCGGGCAGTCCGTTGAATTTTACAGGGATAAAGGGGATTAAGGGGATTTTGGGATTGGGCATTAAGAAGTGAAAACGGTGGACTGATTCCCTGTCGCCGAAGGTGACAAATAAATAGGCAGTGGTCATGGCGTCAGGGTTTGTATTCCTGCTCTTTCCGGTTTATCACCTGCATCCCCTGCATCCCTGTAACATAATCGTGCAGCCCTTTGGCCGTTTCGACAATCGCGCCAATGGACAATGGACCATTTCGCCTAGTTGATAATTGATGATTGATAGTTGATGATTTCGGAAACTGTATGGGAAGTCGCTAATTTTCGAATTCCTATTCACAATTTACGATTCACTATTCACTAAATGACAGACATTAAGAACGAAAAGCGCCTCGCCGGCTATGAAGCAGCGAAGTATGTTGAAGACGGGATGACCGTTGGTTTGGGAACCGGTTCGACTGCTTTTTTTGCGATCGAGGCAGTCGGCAAGATGGTCGCAAACGGCCTTTCGATAAGGGCTGTGCCGACCTCGACCGCGACTGAAGAGCAGGCACGTGAGCTGAACATACCGATGGTTTCCATCGACGACATCGACTCGATCGATCTGACCATTGACGGAACGGACGAATGGGACGGCGATCTAAACCTGATCAAGGGCGGCGGCGGCGCGCTTCTAAAAGAGAAGATGGTCGCGCGGTTCACGAAGAAGCAGATAATTATCGCTGACTCATCAAAGCGCGTCGAAAAACTCGGCGCTTTCAAGGTACCGGTCGAAGTTCTGCCGTTCACGGTTGATTATGTTGCCACTCGGATCGAGGATATGGGCGGTCGCGGTGATATACGTATTAAGGATGGTGCGCGTTTTCTCACCGACGAAAAGAACTACATCATCGATGCCGATTTCGGTTTGATGGATGACCCGTTTCTAATCCATGACGACCTCAACCAGATCGAAGGTGTGATTTGTAATGGACTCTTTTTGGATCTCGCGGATCTGGTGATCGTGGGCCGCGGCGATCAGACTGAGATTTACAGGGATGAAAGGGATTAATGAGATATGAATGCGGTAATCCGTCGTTTGTAAAATCTAGAGTTTCCAAGAACCCGATTCTAGATCAAAACGGCAAAAAGCAATCTTTTTAATCCCCTTTATCCCTGTTAACCGGTTCGAATGGAAACGATATTTAAAATCCTGGCTGTTGGTTGTGGTGGTGCTTTGGGAGCACTTGCTCGTTGGGGCATCAGTGCCTCGCCGCTCAATTCCGTATTTGAAAAATTCCCCTTCCCTACCTTTCTGGTTAACATCGTCGGCTCCTTCCTGATCGGGCTTTTCCTGATCCTTTTCGCAGACAAGTATGTAGTCTCGGATAACGCAAGACTATTCGTTTTTATCGGCTTTCTCGGGGCCTTTACAACATTTTCCACCTTCGAGCTCGAGATCTGGACACTGATAAAGGAAGGCCATTTCGTGACCTCCCTCCTGTATCTTCTCTCGAGTGTAGTCGTTGGTTTTGTTGGACTTATAGGCGGCGTCTGGTTGGGAAGGCAGTTCGCGGGGTAGAGCGCAAAACTAGTTATCTAGGAACAAGGAAATGCCAATTCGTTTCCTATCGTCCGATCCCCTTTATCTCTTTTATCCCTGTTAACCTGCTTCTTGCTTCGCGAACGATCGCAACAGCCTCTTCAACCGTTTCCGCCATTGCGGTAAGGTGGCCCATCTTCCGCCCAGGGCGTGGCTCATTCTTTCCATAGAGGTGCAGTTTTGCCCCGGATTCAATCGCCGCGGACCAATCCGGTTCGCCATCCATCCATAGGTCTCCAAGAAGATTTGCCATCGCGACGGGTTTGACCAGCTTTGTCGACCCCAAAGGCATACCGCAAACAGCACGGAGCTGCTGCTCAAACTGCGAAGCTACTGCAGCATCGAAAGTGAGATGGCCTGAATTATGCGGTCGGGGAGCAATTTCGTTAACAATCAACTCCTCGTTCTTTTGAAGGAAAAACTCGACGCACATGGTTCCGACGTATTCAAACTTCTCGGCGATTCCACGTGCTATTTCGACAGCCTCTTCCCAAACGTTGTGCGCTACTGCTCCCGGAGCAAAACTCACATCCAGAATGTGATTCGCGTGGTCGTTTTCGAAAACCCCGAAATGAACAAAATCCCCGGACTCGCTCCGCGCACAAACTACCGAGATCTCCTTCTCAAAATCCACAAACGCTTCAAGGACGCATTCGTCCTTATCCAGCTTTTCGAACGCGGGAGCGATGTCTTCCTTTGAATTGATCTTGCTCTGGCCCTTTCCGTCATAACCAAAACCCGCGGTTTTTAGCACACATGGAAATCCGGTCTTTTCGACTGCCTCCTCAAGGTCGGCCAGTGTCGTAATTTTATAAAAGGGAGCGACCGGAAAATCGTTTCCAAAAAGAAACGTCTTTTCACGCAGACGGTTTTGGGTTATGTAAAGGATCTCTCCTTTCGGATGTACCGGGGCAAACCTGGATGCTTCCTCGATCGTTTTTGCCGGAATATTTTCAAACTCGAATGTCACTACATCAACGGATTCCGCAAACTGCCGTACCTTTTCTAGATCTTCGTAAGGTGCTGAGATTTCACGATCTGCAATCTGGCCCGTCGGGGAGTCGTTCGCAGGCGAATAGCACGCCACACGAAAACCCATCTTGCGAGCTTCGATCGCAAGCATACGGCCCAGTTGGCCGGAACCGAAGATGCCGATTGTTGAATTGGGACCGATCATGAGAAATACGTGAAAAAGTAACTGAAAATGGTTCTGTTAACAGGGATTAACGGGATTAAATGGATAATGAAATCGGAATTCGAGATAGCTTGAAGAGCATTGCAAGTGATTCAATCCCCTTAATCGACTTTATCCCTGTTCAATTCACTTCCCAGAACCGCCTCCGTCTGATTTCTCCTGAATTCGCGAAGTTTTTCCCGTAACTCCGGACGCGAATTAGCAAGAATCGATACCGCGAGAAGTCCCGCGTTCTTGGCACCGGCGTCACCGATCGCGAGCGTTCCGACAGGGACTCCCGCGGGCATCTGTACGATCGAAAGAAGCGAATCCATACCATTTAGCGCACGGCTTTTTACGGGAACTCCGAGTACGGGAACGGTAGTCTGTGATGCGCACATACCCGGAAGGTGCGCCGCACCCCCCGCGCCCGCGATGATGACCTCGACGCCGCGTTCCTCGGCGGATTTCGCGAAATCGAACAAAAGATCGGGTGTCCTGTGAGCCGAAACGACCTCACACTCATGCTCGACGCTGAAATCCTTTAGGACTTTCGAGGCGTGCTCCATCGTTGGCCAATCGGATGTTGAACCCATAATGATGCTTACCAGCGGACCGTTTTGATTCATTACTTTCTTCCTGATCGCGAAACTATTGAGCCCCGGATCTCATTATTCATTCATAACATTACAGTTACGGTTAAATAATAGATTAAGCATGTGAAATAAAAAAGAAGAGTGTCTCAAAAGTTATTCGTAGGAGCCAATTGCGGACCGTTTTTCTCTTAGTTTAAATAAATATCCACTAGCTGAAGCTGGTGGACTTTTCTGATTAACTCGATTGAAATGGGGCTTAAGCCCCGACAAGAGTGGAAGATAATTGATCTGCTCCACTAGCTGAAGCTAGTGGCAATTTAAACAGAGGTCTTTTTAACAATTCAGATCCACATGCAAAAAAAGGGCCGCAAGAACTGCGACCCTCGTTAAATCGATGTAATTAATCTAGTTAAGCGGAACAAATTCACCGGCCTTAACGGTTCTCGTTTCCCCGGTCGCTGTCTTTATCTCAACACCGGCATCACCAACTGCCGTCGCTTGCGCATAAACCCATTTTGTCCCGGACCCCGGCTTAACAAGCAGGTACTGGTCCTCTTCAGGGTTGTCGGACGTCTTATCGGTCGGATAGGGAATCACTTTTGCGGAATCAACCGCTGACGGAGTCGAACCGTCATCCCATGCAACTGTTGTCTTGCCGCCTTCAACCTTGTCGACCTTGCCTGCCCACCAACTGTTTGTGGACCACTCGGCGAGCACCTTGTCTCCCTTCTTCGCCTTAAAGCCTGAGGGCGCTTTTGGTTTCTTCGCCTGCGCTGCCTTCAGAAACTCGGTTGAACCTGCCTTCTCTTTCAAGTTTGCTGCAACGGCACTCGGAACCTTTATAATCTTGGATCCCGCGACATTAGACGTTGCGCCCGATTCAACCGTCTTCACCTCATAAACGTCTCCGTCAACTTTTACTATTTCAGCACCGTTCCAGTATGACGATGAACCGGTCTTCGCTAGGACAATATCCCCCTCGGCGACGTCCGGTTTAGCATCTTCCTTCGGCATTGCGAAAACATCCACGCCATCTACTTTCGTGGCATTCGAACCGTCCTGCCAAGCGATCGTGTATTTCGACTCGTCAATTCCCTGGACCTTTCCTTCGTAAAAGGAATTTTTTGTCCATTTGGCAACAACCATATCGCCGAGGCCCGGCTTCGATGACTCTTCAGCCGGCGCGGCCCCGGTTCCGGTACCTTCGCTTGATTGGTCGGACATGAATCCACAGCCCAGTACAAAAACAGCTATCAGAATCATCAGGAACATGCTTGTTAATCTCATACTTTCTCCTTCGTTGGGGGTAATGACCGACGACTCCCAAGATTGTCAGTCGTTGAGAAACCGGAAAAGCTGGTTCCATTAGCAAAATTTGGCGCAACAATTCAACAGGTTAGCCGAAAGGGCTCCCGAACAAACCACCTGAATAGGTAGTAATATTTCAGATTAATATCAAGAGATAGTCTTCTTAACTCGTCCGTCAACTTTCGGATCGTACTTCTTGAAGGTCTTCATGTACTTGATCATGGAGTCCAACAAACCGAAGCCTGTGTTTTTGTAAGACGAAGCTTTCTTGAACATCGAAAAGCCATCGCCACCATCCGCGAGGAAATTCGAAGTCAGTACCTTGTAAGTCTTTTTGTCATCAAGCGACCGGCCGCTGATCCTGCAGGTGACGACACGAGCCCCGATGGGCTTCGATTCGTCATAGGTCATCTCGATCTGCTTTGAAGCCTGGAGAATTCCGTTTGTTAGGCCCGCCCCATGCTCGAACATTTTTCTGACGTCACTTCCCTTCATTTCGAGCTGGACAACAGTGTTTGGAAACGGGAATGCGGAAATCAACTCACCAACCGTGACCGGCCCCTTGTCGATGTCTTGTCGAAGGCCGCCGCTGTTCGTAACCGCAAAGTCATAATCGGGGTATGCATGCATCATCGCGTCTGCGACCATGTTTCCGAGCAAGGACTCTTCGCTGTAAGAGCGCGTCAACGCGGTCGTGGATTCTGTAACGACCTCCTCTGTTATCACCGCAAGTTTCTTTTTCCACCTGTCGATAACCGTCAGCATCTGGGGATCGTCCGCGACCTCGTCATCAAACAAATACCCATAGTGGTTTTTGTAACTCGTGATCTTATCCTTCTTCTTGTTGTATTTGAGTTCGAGTTTGCCGAGTTCGATCGTATAGGCATCGGTCGAAACGATGATCGTTCCGTTTGAGATAATCGGTTCGGGGGTACCGCTATGAGGATGGCCCGTAACCATGATGTCAATCCCCCGTACATTTTGTGCTAACTCGATGTCTTTCTTGTGGTTACGCTGAACGTCCCCTGTTCCTCCGGATGATTGCGTTCCCGGAATTCCCTGGTGAATCAACAAAACGATGAGATCCGTCTTTCCTTCGAGTTCCTTGATGTACTTCCGTAAATAGACCTCTTCATCGCGTGCTTCGATACCCTCGATCATCTCGGCCGCCGTCGTGTCATAGAACGCGAATTTTCCGTGAAGGCCAATAATTCCGAGACGGATACCGTTCACCTTTTTGATGATATAAGGATTGTCCCAGACAAGTTTGCCGGTTTCTTTTACAAAAAGGTTTCCGGCGAGGATAGGAAAGTCCGCCTTTGCGAATTGCGTTTGCGCGTTCTTCCAATTGTGATCAAATTCATGATTTCCGGCGGCAACCGCGTCAAGGCCTAGATAGTTCATGGCGTCGATAACCGCCTCGCCTTTGGTTAAGGAACTGACATATGGACCTGAAAAGAAATCCCCGGCGTCAAAATAGACGGTGTGGTTGTTCGAGGCTTTTTCCTTCTTTACGAGAGTCGCAATATTCGCGAAACCGCCAACCTTTCGAGTCTTGCTGACCCATGGAACGATATGGGGCTCGAGATGAGAATGCAGATCGTTTGTATAAAGGATTGTGAGCTTCTTGTCCTTCGGTAGAGCAAACCCAGAAAGACCTACAACGAGTAACAACAGCAGAAGAAATCTTTTCATGCGGTCATTATATGGGAAGGGGGTGCAG
>JABDKD010000113.1 GCA_013003215.1 Pyrinomonadaceae bacterium | reverse complement strand
AACGCCTCCGAAAAGGACGGATCTCCACGTCCGTAGACGATTAGATCGCCGAGTATCGCACCATTCGAATCAGGCCCGGACTGGCTGTAAATGCTCGTTTTGAAACGGAACGAAGGAGAAAGGTTTTCAATCGCCGCCGCCACAGTAAAACTCTTCATGTTCGATGCCGGTATGAAGTAATCTTCCGCATTCCGCTCGTAGATCGTGCTTCCGTCACGCGCAGAAACAATTTTGACACCCACACGCCCGCGCTTCAGGCCTGGATCTGCAATCCGCATCGCGATTCGCGACTTCAAATAAGAAACAGTCTGAACCTGCTTTTCCGATTCCGGTGTCGGAGAAGGGTCTTGGGCCGAGACCATGGCGCAAAGTGCAAGTATCGCGAATAGAGTATGTATGCGTAGGTGTTTCATTCGTCTATCTTACTGAACGGAAAGGGGTAATCAAGCCAGACAATCCTCTGAAAGTGATTACAGAAAAAAGGCTGCCGTACGATCGGCAGCCTGCAAAGGAGATAGAGGGGGATCATTTTTTCCCGATGAGAACATCGAGATCACTTTTCGGGACCGTTAGGTCCACGAAGATTTCATTTTCGACTTGCGTGACTGCAATACTTTCAAGCATTCGCCCGTAGACCTGTTTGTCAGCACTTTTGTTCTTCTTCAGGATTCCCGCAAACATTCCGCTGATAGCGTTAACTGTTGCCGCGAGTTCCTCAGCCTGGGCGGTCTCGATAGTTCTCGCCGCTATGGAGACGCTCGTCACGCCATCGTTCACTTCTAGCGATCCCTGCAGAAATCTAATCGAATTGAGATTGTTGCCTAGTTCGTCGTCTTCGAGGTCAAGATATTGCGACATGCCGGTCGGAACTTTCATGCCTCCGTTCGCGAGCGATCCGGACTTACGGTCAAGCAAACCCAAAATGTCATTACTTATCCGCGGGCTGTTTCCAATTGTTTGCTTTACGCGTTCCAGCGACCCAAAGGCTACCGTTTTTGAATCATAAGCCGTTATCGCTACTTCTTTTGAGAGGTCGCCGAATAGCTTCGAAACGATCGTGTCAATCCACGAACCCCTCCCGGGCTTGTTATCTTTGATGAGCTCGTCGGGTGAAAACACATGAATATCACGACTGCCGTATTTCACCGTTCTGAAATTCCCACGGGAAGCGATTTCTGCTACGCCCTTGAGTGATTCAACCGACACATTTCCGCGAGCGAGCAACACGGCGTCGAACTCTGCCTTATCCGTGCCCTTGTTCTTCAGGCCAACAGCGACCTGATCGAATTCCCGTAAATCCAGACCCGTCTTGGTTTTGATCTTGTCGATCTCACCGTTGACCTTTTCCAGCATCGGGAGGTTTGACGCGAGAATCTGAGGTAGCGCTTCAACTACCAGTCTCTTTGAGTCCAGAACGACAACTCCGTCTGACTCCGGAAGTAAAACTGCGAGTTCGTTGCTGCTTGCGGTCACCGTTGGAGACGCAAACTGATACCCCGCCGCAGTCAGCGCAAACGCAAACATAATTGCTATTAACTTTTTGATATACATAAATTCCTCTCGGGGAAGCCTTCTATAAAGATGAAGCCCTATTCCTTATGGTTGCAGGTTGATTGATAGTCGAAGATTTGACGTAAGAAATCAAGAAGAGATGCGGGACTCGGGGATGAAGAGGACTCGGGGTTAGGGGACAGGGGAACAGGGGGACAGGAAGACAGGAAGACAGGAAGACAGGAAGACAGAACGCGTTGAAGTATCAATCTTTGAACTTTGAACGGTTTAAGCCTCTGCGACGTTAAAGTAAGTCCGGTCAGTACCGTCGGCGTAAGCCGATGGCCGTCACCTCCGCCTGCGCCAGCGTGCGGTGCTTCTTCCGCCGCTGACACGACGGCAAAATGGTTTGTTACTCGATCCGTCACCTCAAGGCCACGGCTAGAAGAGCTCCTGTCGCTCTGCGACGGTAAAGGAAGTCCGTATTCTTTTATCTCTGATCTCTGATCTCTGAACCTGAACTACGATCTCTGAACCGTGAACTCTGAACTACTCATTGTTTTTGACAACTTCAAACTCGAATCGGAGTTCCTTACCACGCATCACAAAGCTCAGATAGTGTTCCCAAAATTTTCTTAAGAAACGCATACTCGGAAACCGATTGTCCAGGTTTACCAAAAACTCGATCCCTAGAAACCTCCATAACTTCAGCAACGAAACATGCTTGCTGATCTCTGTCAGTTCTGTATCCGTGTAGAAATCAAAAACCTGCCTGTCCTTCAAAAATGAGGAAAACGAGTATGAGTTCAGGTGGTTCCTGTGAGTCGGGTCTGAGCTCCAATCGGGGTTCGTATAGTGTGGTGTAACCAGCTTGATTATTCCGCCCGGCTTCGTGACCCTGTGAAGCTCTTCGATAAAACCTATAACATCCGGAACGTGCTCGACGACGTGGTTGGAAACGACCATATCAAACTCATCATCTTCAAACGGATATGGAAACTCTCCCAGGTCGTGGATTACATCCGCACCCGTCCGCGGATTGTGATCCATGCCAATTGAGCCTTCATGTTTGTTAGTGCCGCATCCGGCGTCGAGTATTTTCACAACTTAGAGATATTCGTACCTGCTTCGCTTATAGTCAATCCCCAAGAGATTCTTCGACACCACATTTTGGGCAAACAAGATCAGTCTTCTCACGATTTGACCACTTCGCCAGCGCCTGCTCCGACAAAACAACCCGCTTCTCTTCAGCTTCACCTTCAACGAGAAGCCTCGATCGTGAGGAATCCTCATCGACACTGCAACCTACACATATCCAACCAAAACCCTCATTCTTGAATTTACGCATAAAAAAACGAACGCAGACTAGTAAGGTCCACGTTCGTTAATACTAATATAATCTGATCAGAATCGCCGTATCCTGCGTCCCCTGTTCTTTGCAGGGGATCCAAGCAGCTTGACCGGGACCGTAACAGTATCGCCTCCTCGGAATACCTCAACTCGGACAGTTTCGCCAATCTTCTTTTTGTCGAGGAATCGATACAGGTCGTCGTCTGACCCAAGCGACTGACCATCGATCGACAATATGATGTCTCCCAAGAGAACGCTGTTACCTCTGCGGGTGAATCCCTTCAGGCCGCCACGCGCAGCCGTGCCGTTCGGGTGTACATATCTGACAACAAGACCGGATTCGACCGGCAGCCGATATCGACGGCTGAGTCTTTCGACACTTTCGAGTACGGCTCCAAGTTTCGGTCGACGGACTTCACCGAATTTTATCAATTGGGGAATAACCCGTTTGGCGGTGTTCACCGGAACGGCAAATCCAACTCCCGCTGAAGCTCCAGAGGGCGAGAGGATCTGTGAATTAATGCCGATCATCCGGCCGAACTTGTCCAAAAGCGGACCGCCTGAATTACCGGGATTGATCGAAGCGTCGGTTTGGATCGCAGCGTCAATAGGACGATCGTTGCGCGCGCGAATCGGACGTTCGAGTCCGGAAATAACCCCCGTTGTGAGAGTTCTGTCGAGTCCAAACGGGTTGCCGATCGCAAGTACTTTCTGCCCGACGACAAGCCGGTTGGACTGGCCCATTGGAATAATCGTGAGTCCTTCAGCAGGAGGGTCGATCTTTATCACGGCAAGATCTGTATCCGGGTCCCCTCCGACAAACTCAGCAGGGAAGACGCGTTCGCCACCAAAACTAACCGTCAGCCTCGATGCATTCTCGACGACATGATAGTTAGTGAGAATGTGTCCTTCGCGGTCAATCACCGACCCCGAACCGTTACCGCTCTTTTCAACAGATTCGCCAAAGAACGTTTCGAAGGTCGCGCTGGTAGTGATAAACGCCACTCCGGGAGAAGCAGCTTTGTAGACCTCGATACTGTTCTGTTCGTCGCTCACACCGGCCGGATCCGAGATCCCTTTCATGCGGTCCGTGTTCTTTGCGACGGTTTGTTTTGACGGCGCCTGATACGCTCCAACAAAACTTCCGATATTTGTTATCAGTAAAACCGCACCCGCAGCGACAAATGCCGAGACGATGCCGATCAAAAGTAATTGCTTTCCTGTTACCTGGTAAATCGCTTTTTGACCCATAATTGCTTACTCCATCGAACTAATATGAACCCTTTCGATGCCAAACTGCGCAGCATGAGTTGCTGTGTTTGGAATCATCATTATACGAAATTCGTACCGTACGGGTCGACCGGATTCATTTTCGGCGGTGAATTCTTACAACGGTAGAGTATTTTTGGGTTGTCTGCGGGAGGCGAATCCAAAGCTGATATTGGCTAAGGGCTCGGCAGATCCCAACTGGCTTACGATACGAAATTGCCACCAGGTAGTTGCGTGACCCGCCAAATTCCCGAACTCGAAAGTCGAGTTCATCCGGTCTGCGGCAATATCCGGTGTTCAGGTTGATACCGAAGTATGCGTACTTACTGAAGTCCAGATTGCCTGTCATGGTTTTGCAAGGAGCGGCCTGGGCGTCCTTTCGGATCCATGCCAGATATTCCGATTCACTCGAGATGTATTTTCGATCATTCAGTCCAAGCTGAACGCAACCTTTAAGATCAGATTCTTCCGATTCCACTAGACCTTGTGTTGACAGCCCCTCTTTAACCGGAGGCCCACCGATCTTATTCTCCTCAAATTCTACGTCATATCCTTCGGGGATCTTACTTATTTGCAGCCATCCGCTCAGAGATCCTCCGGAGCGGCAACGGCCCCAGTAATTTGAAAGGTGCACCGTATACAATCGGGCGCTTTGATCAACGGTAATCGTTGCCGAGCCGGAGATCTTGCAGTCTCCCCTCATCGTGTACGTGACAATTGAATACTTATCAAAGTCGATGTATTCGGCCACCGGGAAATTCGCGCAGTCCCGGTCTTTCCTGAGATTGTTGAGCCGGTTTACGTCGACAACCTCATTCTTCACGAAACACCCGAAACTTCTTGACTGATAACCCGTGTAAATCAAAACATCACGGTTCTCTTCAGCCTGAGGATAAACAAACCCGGCGAATATAAGTAAAAATAAGATTCCTACAACTCTCATACAAAAACCTCAAATACTTCATTAGAGAAGAGCATTCCCTTTCGTGTTAGAACGACCGAATTCCCAGAAATCGCAATCAAATCCAGCTTTTCCAGGTTTTCTAACTCCGGTTTGTACGCATCAATTAAAGAGTGCCCGAATCTGGATTCGTATACGCCGAGATTCAATCCATCGATTAGTCGTAGATTTAGAAACGCGAACTCGCCTGCAAGTTGTTTATCCTCAAGAGTTTCGTAAGTTGCGACCGAAGTTTGCCCCGTCTCAATCGCGGTGACATATTGATTTGTGTCGCGGTAGTTTGCCCAACGCCTGTTCACCCCGTCAAATGAATGAGCGGAGACACCGAACCCGAAAACAGGTTCCATCTTCCAGTACTTATTGTTATGTCGCGCTTCGAATCCCGGCTTTGCGAAATTTGAGATTTCATACTGGACATAGCCCGCTTTGTTGAGTTTTTCCTGCATCAGGGAATACATTTCCCCGGCAAGGTCTTCATCCGGAAGCGGCTGCCGGCGCGTGCGGATCTGTTCGGCAAGCGGGGTACCTTGGTGGATTTCAAGAACGTAAAGAGAAAGGTGTTCGGGGTTCATCTCCAGCGCTTCGTCGAGGTTTCGTTCCCAGTTCTCGAGCGTCTGGTTCGGGAGTCCCGCGATCATGTCAAAGCTGATGTTCGAAAACCCGGTATCCCGCAGCATTCGATACGTCTGCCGGGCGTCGCCGGCATCGTGACCGCGGGCAAGTAGCTTAAGGGCTGTTTCATCAAATGTCTGAACACCGAATGATGCGCGGTTGACTCCCGCATCGCGAAATCCGTCAAGCTTTTCGGGAGTCACTGTGGCAGGGTTCATTTCAACTGTAAATTCGATATCGGGATCGATCTTGAACACAGAATCGATCTCATCGGCTATTCGTTTGAGTTGAGCAACTGATAATAAAGAGGGAGTGCCCCCGCCAAAATAGATCGAATTGACTTGGGAAGTAGCGTGAGCAGATTGTTCAATTTCCGATACGACTGCTGAGGTGTAACGCCCGACCGATTCTTCATCTTGAATGATATCGGTCGCGAAATCGCAATAAGAACAACGCGATTTACAAAAGGGAATGTGAATGTATATCCCCGCGCTCATTGTTTTTAGCTTCTACCTTTCGAGGTGTGTTTCCAACGAATTGTTCCATGCTTGCTGAAGCTCTTCAACTTCGGCACTCAGGACCGGCTCTTCCGAAACACTAATCTCGAGGGACGCGCCTTCAACTGTTCCGATAATCTCAAAGCTACAACCGGACTCCGTCGCGATTGCCTCAACCTCGGCAGAGTTCTTCGGGTCAAATGTAACGATAATCCGGGACGGCCATTCCCCAAAAACCGTTTCACATTTGCCACGACCGGACTTCAGATCGATTTTGGCGCCGCTCTTTTCGTCATTGAGCGACGAGAAACACTGTTCCGCAAGCGCGACTCCAAGACCGCCGTCGGCACAGTCGTGTGCGGAATTGATCAGCCCCTTTCCGGAGAGGGCAAGGCATGCGTCCTGAACGCGCTTCTCAACATCCAGATCGACTTTCGGCAAATCACCGTTTGCGATCATTTCTTCGGTTTTCATGCCGAGTACAGAATAGGCAAATTCGCCCCCCGCGAGCGTCGATTCAGAAGGTCCGAGTAAGGCGATAACGTCGCCATCATTCTTGAATCCCTGGGTAACGATCTTCGTCACGTCCTCGATAAGTCCGACCATTCCAATTGTCGGGGTAGGCAATACGCCATCTCCATCGGTCTCGTTGTAGAACGATACATTTCCTGAGATCACCGGCGTGTCAAAAGTCTCACAGGCCTCTTTCATACCGTCAATCGTCTCGGAGAACGCCCACATGATCTTTGGCCTTTCGGGTGAAGCAAAATTTAGACAGTTGGTGACCGCGATCGGCTTTGCTCCGACACAGACGTTGTTTCTCGCAGCTTCGGCGACCGTCAACTTCGCGCCTTCTTTCGGATTAATAGCTGAGAACCTTCCGTTTCCGTCAAGACACATTGAGACAGCACGCCGCGTTTCTTTGATCCGCACTACCCCCGCGTCCGCTCCCGGCAAGACTGCGGTGTTTGTGCGGACCATGTGGTCATATTGTTCGTAGACGAACTTTTTCGAACAGATATTTGGTGACCGTAAAAGCGTCTTCAGATCTTCTTTAAGGTCGCGAGAATCGAGATCTTCATTTGAGGGGAGCGGCTTCTTTGCCATCCCGGAAGTGTCGTGCGCTGTCTTCGGACGGTCATAAAGCGGCGCTTCATCGGTCAGTTTGTCGACAGGAAGATCGGCCATCAACTCCCCGTTGTGCAATACCTTGAATCGGTTGCCCTCAACCACTTTGCCGATTACGACCGCGTCGAGGTCCCATTTGTTGAAGATTTCAACAAGCTCCTTTTCACGTCCGCTCTTCGCGACGATCAGCATGCGCTCCTGGGATTCGGAAAGCAGCATTTCGTAAGCGGTCATGTTTGATTCGCGCTGGGGTACGAGAGTGAGGTCAAGTTCCAGTCCTGTCCCGGCACGATCCGCCATCTCGACTGAAGAGCTTGTCAGCCCCGCCGCGCCCATGTCCTGTATGCCTTCGATCGCTCCGGACCTCATTGCTTCCAGACACGCCTCAAGGAGCAGCTTTTCGAGAAAGGGATCGCCTACCTGAACCGTCGGACGTTTCTCGAGCGCTTCATCGTCAAACTCAGCCGAAGCCATGGTCGCGCCGTGGATTCCATCCCGGCCCGTCTTAGCCCCGACATACATCACAGGGTTTCCGATGCCGGATGCTTTTCCGAAGAAGATCTGGTCCTCACGTAGAAGTCCGAGTGCGAATGCATTTACGAGCGGGTTGAGACTGTAGGCTTCGTCAAAAACGACTTCACCGGCAATCGTCGGAACACCAAAGCAGTTTCCGTAATGCGCGATTCCTTCGACAACGCCCTTTAGGATCGATTTGTTGCGATTGGCGACCATCTTTGTGGTCGGGCGGGTTCCGTTTGTAGATTCCTGCGGCGAAAGAGGTCCGAACCGGAGCGAGTTCATTGCGGCAATCGGCCTTGCACCCATTGTGAATACATCACGGAGGATTCCGCCAACGCCGGTTGCGGCGCCTTGAAATGGTTCGATGAAACTCGGGTGGTTGTGAGACTCGACCTTGAAAGCGACGCACCACCCGTCACCAATATCCACAACCCCTGCATTCTCGCCGGGCGGCACGATCACTCGCTCTCCGGTCGTTGGAAGACGCTTGAGGTGTATGCGCGAAGATTTGTAAGAGCAATGTTCTGACCACATTACGCTAAAAATGCCGAGCTCTGTGAAGCTCGGCTCACGGTCGAGAATGGTCTTGATCTTCTCGTATTCTTCGGGGGTCAGGTTGTGCTGTTCAATTACTTCCGGTGTGATCTCACTCATCTGAAAAATCGCCTTTTTCGCTCCTTCTAAAAAAAGGAGAGTGTATTCAATGAGGGGCAAATATTCAAACGGGCTAAGTTCAGAATTCAGGGTTCAGAGTTCAGGTTCGCAAACAAATAAGATGTGGGCACGCGTCGAGATAATAGGCCAAAATCCATGTAACTTTGAGCCTTGAACTTTGAACTTTGAACTCCAACTAAGCAAGCGCCGGCATTCCCAGCTCTTCCCATTCTTCTTTCGCCGGCCCGTAGACACCGATAACCTTTAGTCCGGCCTGTCGCATGAGGACGGTGATCTGTCCCCTGTGATGGGTTTGATGTGCGATCAGGTAGAGTAAGGTTTCACCGCGCTTCCAGGTTTCACCATACATCGCGTCTTCTTCGAGAAGCGTTTCGTCATTCCAATGGTTTTTCACTTCTTCCAATACAGACTTACCGCCAAGCACAAAAGCTTCGCAAATCTCAGCGGCGGACCTCGGACACGGGTCTTCAGGCGTCGGTGCATTGATCTTTAGTCCGACGAGTTTCAGCATCTCCTCCATGGTTTGCGCCAAGTGCCACGCAAGAAAACCAAGTTCCCGTCCGCTTTCGGTGACGCTCTGCGAAAGCGAATCATCGGTGAGAAGTTTAAACAGTTTGGTGGTCTGGTCGACTTCATAGGTCCACATTTTTTCAAAATCAGCGATTTTTCTAAACATATTTGTGAGACTCCTTAGATGAAATAGTGTTGCACCGATGATAATAACGAAAACAATGGAAAATGGACAATGGAAAATGGAGAATATTGGGGAATCGAGCGGAGATCCGAAGACAGGAAGACAGGAAGGCAAGCAGGCAGGAAGGCAGGCAAGAAGGAAGGCAAGCAGGCAGGAATCGAAGGGATAAGGACAACAGTTGAATCCGTACAGTCAAGGAGAAGGATTACATACGGTCGAGAAGCCGAAAACCCTATCCCGTCGCGAGGCGAACGAACTTTCAGTACAGGCAGCGGTAGCGACCTGCAATCGCGTTCCATCACCTGGAGACGGTAGTGGAATTATAATCAGTACCGTCGGCGTGAGCCGATGGCTCTCACTTCCGCCAGCGTTAGCGGGCGGGCTCTCACCGTCGCTGACGCGACGGAAATCGTGTTTGCGTTACAGTTC
>JABDKD010000101.1 GCA_013003215.1 Pyrinomonadaceae bacterium | reverse complement strand
CCTGACGCGTCTTCGACGCTCCGGAATCATCAATCATCAATCTTCAATCGATTTGCAAACTTCCGCTTCAGGTTTCAGCTCGCAAACGATGGCCTCAAGTGCCTTTAACTTCTGGCTCATTTCATCGATATTTACTTTCTCTACTCTTACCTTTTCTTTGAGTTTCTCGATCTGCTCCTGCTGTTCCTGCACGGCATTCACAAGAACAACTCCAACGCGGTCGTATTTCACGCCTTCGATCTTTCCGTTTCTTGTTGTGGTCAGGAGCGGTTCGACTTCGGCGACCTCTTCAGCGACAAGGCCCATGTCGGACATTCCGCCGTCCTTCCACTTAAAAGAGACGGGACGGAGTCTCCTGATCAGATCAAGACCGGGACTGAAGCTTTCAACTTCTGATTTGTAACGAATTGAGGAGGAACAAGTTGCGATCGCATTCAAGTTATTCAGGCAGAGGTTGGTCGATCCAGCGGCGTCGGTGGTACCGATCCTGACCACATCTTTGCCAGCCCTTCCCAACTGGATCGTGTTACTTGCGGCAATGGACGCATTTGAGCCAATCGCCGTTGCAAACGAAAGATTGTCAGATAAAAACGCACCAAACCCGATCGCAGTATTATTGCTCCCAACAGCCGAAAAACCGCCAGTCGAACCTCCGAAAAAGGCGTTGAAACTTCCCGACGAATTTGCAGAACCGGAATTCTCGCCAAAAAAGGCGTTTCTTTGTCCAGTGGTATTGATTAATCCCGAAGCCCGACCAAAGAAAGAGTTTCCGACGCCCACCGTGTTACTTCTTCCACTACTTTTTCCAAAAAAGGAATTGTCCGAACCCGTCGTATTCGAATTTCCACTTTGTTGGCCAAAGTACGAGTTGCTATCTCCTTCAGAATTTGCCTGGCCCGCTTCGAATCCGAAAAAGGAATTATTGAAGCCAGTGTTCGATTCCGCTGTATTTTGCCCGACGAACGTGTTTCTTGCCCCCCCGTTGTGAACGAACCGAATTGGTCCGGTTGTCGATCCGAGATTGATCTGCGCGTCGGCGGCAAGGATATCCGCCCTTCCTATTCCGGATATATAGAAATTCGACCCTGACTGTTCGTTGGTTGAATTCTGAACATAGTTAACGCTACCCGGTGCTGGCGGACGCTCATCGGAAAGTCTTGCGTCCGATGTTAGGACATATTGGCTCGCCGCTACACTTCCAAGCTGGGTCGCATTTAGCGCTGTATTCGCCGACTCGGAAAGTTTGCTCCTTATCGAATACGGTGAGCTGGTTATCGGCTGCCTCGGAGTCAGAGTTGCATAGACAGCTGCGCCTCCAGTTTGCCTGACCCTTATCTCCAGCCAGCGGTCTGCACCCCCATCGAAACGGTTTCCCGTATCCAAAGTTACAGCGAAGGCTCCGTCTGTGACCTGTACGTTGTTGACCGAAATTGCAGCACCGACTTGTGAGCCGCCTGTCAAAGCGCTGAAAATACGAAACTGAAAATCAAAGTTTCCGTTAGCAGGACTGTCGTTGAAATTGAGACTACCCTGGTAGGTAACCTTGTTTGTCTGCGAATAAGCGGGCAAAGCGAGTGCCAAAACGATTAGCAGAATTACGATTGTGATGTTTATCTTCATACCTCAACTCCCTATACCTAGATGCCGTTTGGTGCCGCCCCCGCCGCAACCTGCGAGAACTCAAACGATGAACCTACTGCGGCCTCGAATGTGATCTTCTGGTAACAGCTCATCGTCCCGCTGTAAGGCTTGCCGTTCCTTGTACCTTCAAACCTGATCACCATCCGGGTCACGGCGGTGCGGCCCCTGTTAAACCGGATCGTTGCAGGTCCACTCCCTTTGTACCGGGCTCCATCGCTCGTTCGCCCTGTAAACCTTGCCCTTCCGATCCACTTCCCTTGAACTTTTCGAATGTTCGTCACCTCACCGGAGATTCGCACCTTTTCGGTGGTAACGGAGTTGCCCGAAATAGGAAGCGTTAGGACAAATAGTGCGAGCAAGATCCCCGGAATCTTTTATGCGAATTCAACTTCATTGAGTTCTCCCTTTTACTCTTCAGAATGGACGAGAAAGACCGCTTCCTCATCGTGTCTGTCATTTGCAGGTTCGAGTTTGTGCGCAGCTATCTCGAATTCCTGATCAAGTGATCTGATACAAACCAGCAGTTGCTGATCATCGCTTTCAACAAAATGTGCTGTGCCGGCCTCGATCCGGCGATAAATCTCCCTTGTGCTCATCTGTAGAATCACGGAAACTATGTCCGGCAAAAACATCAGCGAACGCTTTTTGCAGCGGCTACAAGCCTCAACGGATTCATTTCTGCCGTCTAGTGCAATCGCCACCTGCCGTTCTTCATTAATGGTTTGACGCCGATAGGTACGTTTTTCCTTCATCTGTGTCTATGCAATTCCGAGAGGTTTTCCGGGAGCACTGAAATTCCTTTGTTATTTGTTATCTGTGTCGTAAAATTTCGAGAACCGACGATTTGTCTCTCAAAACTAGGTGTGAAACTAGCAGATTCCATTTTCTTGAGTCTTTAGGAAACGCTTAAATTTTTTCTTCAAACGATCTTCAAGTTGATTTATGGGTAATAAACGCAACAACTTATACGAATTCGAAGAATTCGTGTTGAATGCTGCCGAAAGAAACTTGTGGCGAGATGATGAGCTCGTTCCGATGCCGCCAAAAGTGTTTGACACTCTATGTATGCTTGTCGAAAACCACGGAGTGACGCTCACAAAAAACGAGATGCTCGGGTCGATCTGGGGCGACACGTTTGTTGAAGAGAACAATGTTTCACAAAACATCAGCAACCTGCGAAAAATTCTCGGAAAAGACAGAGTATTTATTGAGACCGTTCCTAAGAAAGGATTCCGATTTGTTGCACCGGTAAAGACCGTTTCCTTGGATGAATTCAGTTACGCGCGATCGGGCGGCAATGGATTCATCGTGGCGAGGCAGTCCCGATCAAATGTGATCGAGGAATCAACTGTGGAGCGCGAAGTGCACGACCCGGCCGGGTCTTCAATAGAACCGACGCGAAAATCGAAACGAATTCTTTACCTTGGGCTGGGCATAGCACTTGTTTCGATAGTCGTATTGGGGGCCTTTGCCTTTCGCCTCCCGTCAGGGCGTACCATCAAATCCGCTATTCCCACGGCGTCATTTGACTATATTGATCTCACGGATTCAGGCGATGTAACGATGTCGACGATCTCCCCGAACGGTAAATTTGTCGCTTTCCATAACGATAAATCGCTTCGGCTTATGGATCTCGAAACAAGAAATGATGTCGGGATAGAGATCGATGGTGAAAAGAAAATTGGGTGGATCCAGTTTTCGCCCGATGGAAAATGGATTTATTTTCGGACCCGCGGCAACCTCAGGCAGTTCGAGAACATTTATCGAATCTCAAAATTCGGTGGAGATGCAAAGCAGATCGCAAAGGATACCTGGGGAAGATTTAGCGTTTCACCCGATGGACGCAATATAGTTCACTACGCCCGAGACGCTACAAATTCGAGGCATCAAGTTGTTGTAAAAGAAATCGATACCGGTAATGAACGGATCGTTCGCGAGAGACCTTCTGCGAACGGATTTAATATTTTGGGACCACCGGTTTATTCACCGGACGGTGAGAAGATTGCTACGACTCCATCTGTCAATCGAGGTTTGAAAGCCAAGATCTCAGTTCTCCATACCAGTTCCGAAAAAGAAGAGATAATCGAAACCGAATTCATAAGCATTCGGCAGATGCATTGGAGTCCGGATGGAAAGAGTCTTTTTCTTATTGCGCATAAGAAAGGACAAACTGCCCAGATCTGGAACGTTTCTTTTCCCGAAGGCAAAACCAACAGGGTAACCAGTGATTCACACGCCTATCGAAGTTTGTCGA
Source organism: Pyrinomonadaceae bacterium (assembly GCA_013003215.1). Taxonomy (GTDB): domain Bacteria; phylum Acidobacteriota; class Blastocatellia; order Pyrinomonadales; family Pyrinomonadaceae; genus Aridibacter. The sequence continues at coordinate 27,266 of JABDKD010000101.1, read as the reverse complement.
TTTCTTCAAACGGAAGATTGTCGGCGAACCGTCTTTACATCTATTCAAACCTTTGGATTCTTCCTGAAGGCGATATCACGCGAGCCGAGCAGTTGACCAAAGGAGAAAACGAGATCGGTGGCCTGGTTACGACCCAGGTGATCCGAAACGGTGAAGTGTTATTTAGTGCCCGGCGCGATGCGGAGGCCCGAATGTGGGCCATTAACATCGAGACCCGGGAACAGCGGAAACTGATCGAAAAAGACATCGGGGGCAACCAACAGTTTGGTTATTCGAAGAAACTCGATCAGATCTTCTGCGAATTCCAGGATGCGATTTGGAAGATGAACTCCGACGGAACGGGCTTTCAAGAAGTCGAGCTAGGAGACGCTGACAAGTTCTCCCAGCCGGCTGTTTCACCCGATGACAAATGGCTTTATTACGTCAAACGAGTGGATAAGAAAGCCATGATTTGGCGTAGCTCCTTGGATGGAACGGAGAATGAGTTGGTGCTGGATGCAAAGGGATTCTCTCCGGACAACTTCCTGCGCATTTCGCCCGACGGCCGTTTTCTCGCGTTCAATTACGTAAAACCCGAAAAGATTGGAGATGATCGTACGACGTCCCGCAACATTCGGCAGTTTGGGTTTTTGGATCTCGTCGGCGATTCAGGAGTTAAGGTCATCGAGGTTCCTTCGCACAATACATTGATCTCCTGGACTGAGGGCGGCAAGTCATTCGATTTCCCGGGTTATGTGGAAGATGGTACCGCAGTTTTTAGAAAGAGCGTTCTCGATGACTCTCCCGCCAGGGAGATCGTAAGGATAGACAACGAAATGATCTATCGCTTTGGATGGTCTCCTGACGAAAAGAACCTCATAATTGCACGCGGAAATCATAAGATGGACGTTGTGCTAATAAGCCCGCGAGAAACTAAAGAGTGAGTCGTGACCGAGGAGCATAAAAAAGTGAATCGTTAAAACAACAAAAGACCGTTTGGACTCGGACGAGCCCGATATGCCGTGCGCAGCACGGCGCTAAACGATTCCCTATCTACGATTCACTATTCACGAAAATGTCCCAAGCCGGATTAATCAGACTTGGAACTTATCTCACGATTCTTGCCGTGCTAGGCACGACTCTAAACGAATTTGTATTAACTATTTACGATTTACTATTCTCTATTCAACCTCGTCCAAATTCTGCAGGAAGATCGATCTTTCGATCGCGATCGGATTGCCGACAACCACAAACCGGAGATTTCGCATATATTTACGAGATACGTCCTTAACATCTTCCGGCGTCACCGCGTTGATGCGATTCAACAACTCGAACGAATTTTCCCAACCGCCGCCGATCAGTTCAAACTTCGCCAAGTTAACCGCCTGTCCCGAGTTCGTCTCCTGATCCAGGAAATACGTGGTTAGAAAACCGCCCGCGACGGATTCGATCTCGCGTGGGCTCACCTCGTCCCTACGAAGTCGCTTAACCTCGTCAAGCATTACCTTCATCGTCAGGTTCGCATTAACCGCTGTTACATAGATGTTGGCGGTATTTACGGCAAATGTATCCAGGCCGGCGCTTGGTGCGTAAGACAACTGCCGTTCCTGGCGAACCTCCCGGAACAGACGGTTGCGAAGGATCGTCACGGCTACGCGCATTGGATAGTAGTCTTTTTCCGCAATCGAGGGCGCCTGAAAAATACCCTTGATGTAATTGGTCGGCAGCTGCCTGGAAGTCACATCCAGAGTTCCTTTTGAGAAATCCAATGCGGGATAAGGGGTCTCCTTGTATTTTCCGACCGGTAACTTTCCAAAAGAAGCTTCCACGTTGGATTTAACAACCGAGGGATCGACGTTGCCAACCACTACAAGCAGCAGCTTTGATGTCTGCAGCATATCTTTGTGGTAATTCTTCAAATCTGCGGGCTTAAACGCCGAAATCGTCTCGATCGTACCTGAGACATCATTCGAGTAAGGGTGCTTGGCGTAGATGATCTTTTCCTGCAGAGAATCCAGAAAACTGTCTGCGTCATCCTCGCGGTTTCGAAGTGAAGTTAACAGCACCTCACGAACCCGTTCTACGTCCTCCGCCGCAAACGTGGGATTCAACACGACATCTGAGAACGCCATCCAGGTCCTGTCAAAATCAGCACTCGTGGTGGCGAAGTTGATCACACCATAATCATTAGAGACACCTGCTCCCAGAGAACTTCCCGTTGCCGATAGCTCACGCCGAAGAACATCCCGGGAATAGTTTTTAGTGGCCTCAGTTGCGCTTCTGAGTGTCAACAACTCGATGCCCGCGGTTTTTTGGTCAATGTTCCTGGCGCCACCCCTTATGAAAAGCCCACCGGAGACGGTTTTTGCGGTATCTCGTTTTCTGACAAGAACGGTAAGACCATTTACATTAAATTCGGATACCGATTTCTTTTGATCGGCGATGTTGCCTGTCTGGGCATTTACCGTTGTTACGGAAACAAATACAAAGACAAGTGCAATCGAAAAAAGGTTATTAATTACTCTCATACTATTCACCGATCAAATCGTTTTCAGTAAGACCCGAAGCCCTAAGCGCACCAGGCGATATCAAGGCAGCTCCAATTCGCGGCTTTCCTTTTATATAAGTTCGAACGTATTTGTTGATGCCATCCCTCGAGACATCACGCAGGCTCTGGTGATATCCCCTGAAATAATCTATTCCCGTAGATGACCACCAAAAACCGAGTGTGTGTGCATAGTCACTCAGCTTTTCACGCTCAAACAGATCCCGCGATTCGAGAATCGTTTTAGAGTTCTCGAGTTCCTGGTCGCTGTAATATCCGGGTTGGTCAAACTTATCGATTTCCGCGTAAACCGCTTTGAGGGCGCTTTTCGCTTTGTCCGGCGAGGTAACCAGTGTCATGAAGATAGGGCCCGTGTTTCGCTGGGTGTAATAGCCGAGTTGGCTATCAACCGTGAGTCCGGAATCGACCATCGCTTTCTGAAACTTGGAGTCCGGCTGGCTCAAGATATATGAAAATACATCCGCCGCGTATGTTGCGTCATTGTCTTTACCGATCGAAGGCCCGTGCCAACCGATTTGCATCAACACTACGTTTACGGGCTTTTGAACGACCACTCCTTCACTCTTTTCAAGTGGAGGATGCTCGACCATCGGAAACTCTTCAAACGGATCCTTGGCGCGCTTCTCCCAGCCTCCAAGGGTCTTTTCCGCGAGTCGAAAAACGCTTTCGGGATCTACATCGCCCGTAACGATCAGAGCGGAATTATTCGGCACGTAGTACCGTGATTTGATCGTGAGCATTTTTTCGACCGTCGCGGAATTGACCGTTTGCCTTGTCCCGAGAGGCTTCTTCCTTGTCGGGTACTTATAAAACATCTTGTCCTGAATAGCGTTGTTCAGAAACGAATAGGGATTAGACTCGCTGCGGTCGATCTCACCAATCACAACCCGCTTCTCGTTCTCCAGATCTTCAGCCGTAAACTCCGGAAAACGTACCGCATCGTTGATGAATTTCACTGCGGTTTCGAGATAGGGCGAGGTCGTCGTGTAATAGAAGTTTACGATCTCCTCCCTTGTAGTTCCATTGTAGGTGATTCCCATCTTTCCGATGTCGCCAAGATAGGTCACATTTCCGATAGCGGATTTGATCTTCAATTTCTCGGAGCAGTTCGCGGCCCTATAGCTCGCGATATCCCTGCGCGCCTGAAACATCTCGCACCAGAAAACACCGACGGCCTTATTCGGTTTGAAGAACATGTGTTCGTAGAGGTGCGAGAGACCGTTGAATTCGAGTGGTTCGGTAAATGAACCGTTCCGAACTGCGAGTTCGACCGTCACCAGCGGCACCGAATTATCCGGAAGAACAATTACTTCGAGCCCGTTTTTGAGCTTCTTGTTCACAAAACCCGAACCAGTGTCGTAGGTTTCCGGTTTTACTTTCTTTGTTGCGCCTTTCGTTGCGCTGGTCTTTGAACGACCCGAGGTTTGGCCAAGTGCCAGAGGCACGAATAGTGATATCAACAGAAACGAGATTAGTAATCTTTTCACGCTTATTTACTCCGGAGAGAATTCGAGACTGAGTAGTTACGCCGCACGGACGCAATTTGTTTTAAGTAAAAATACCATAACGGCAGTACGAATGTAGATGAATGTGCCGGAAGGTTAGTTGGCTAAATGAGTTAGCTAAGTTGATGGAGTTAACAAAGTTTACTAAGTTGGCAAAGTTAACGACGTTGGAAATCGAAGTAAAACCAGAGGCTTCCCAGTCAAACATAGCGAACCTAGTCAACTTCGTAAACTTTGTTAACTTAGCAAACTCAGTTAACTTTGCTAACTTAGCCAACTTTGTAAACTTTGTTAACTTTGTTAACTTAGCAAACTCAGTTAACTTTGCTAACTTTGCTAACTTAGCAAACTTAGTTAACTTCGCTAACTTAGCCAACTTCGTAAACTTTGTTAACTTCGTAAACTTTGTTAACTTAGCAAACTCAGTTAACTTTGCTAACTTAGCCAACTTCGTAAACTTTGTTAACTTCGCAAACTTAGTTAACTTCGCTAACTTTGCCAACTTCGCTAACTTTGCCAACTTATTCTTGGACGTTTTGCTAAACTAACCTCATGAGCGAAGAACGAGACAACATGATGCATGGCGCCAGAACCGCGCTTAATAAGGACATGGATATGCGTGCCTGGTGTGAGCAATGGCTAAAAGAAAAAGAACGTGCGAATCACCCGGACAAATCGGATGAGGAATACGACCACTACTGGAAATATCACAAACCCGAGATTATGCACGCCGGTTCAGCCGAAGCGGTTCTTGCCTTTAAGAACCGGGATAAATGAAATCCACTAACGGATTTACCAAAACCCCGTACCCGGTTCTCCTTTAAATGGCCCGACTATATCTTCTGTTATCCAACCGCCGTAAAAATCCCCGGATTGAGCAGTGACCACCTCTCCATCGACGGTGCACCGGTCCATCTTTGAGGGATAGAACGCGATGTAGTTCGCGATGGACTCGAAAGGCTTTGTAGGCTCCGGGTAATACCATCCGGCGCGTGAAATCTTTCGGCCGTCCACTTCAAGATCGTAGTACCCGGCCATGCCTTTCCATTCGCAAAATGTCGATCCAAACACTTTCGTCAAGAATTCCTCGCGGACATCCCCTGGCGGAATGTAATAAACCGGCGGATGGCTGGTTTCGAGCACTCGTTTTGCCGAGGTCGTGTCGACGATGATCGTATTTTCGAACTCAACTGTTATGCGCTTATCGCTGTCTTCAAGCCGCGGCGGACGTGGATAATCCCAAACAGATTCCTGAGCCGGACCGGGCTCGATTTTCTTTTTTCTCCCAAACATATATATGAATTAGTTCAAAATGACTTCGTGGATTCACTAATTAGGTAAAATTGGAATATCGAAACCCGGGAACGAAGTTCTCCGTTCGAGTATCTGAATAGTAAATAGCGATGAAAATCATTGAGGGAGACTTAATACAACTAACTGTGGATGGTGGATTCGACGTGATCGTCCATGGCTGCAATTGTTTCTGTACTATGGGAGCGGGGATTGCGGCAGTTATCAAAGCCAGGTTTCCCGAAGCGTTCGAAGCAGATCTCAATACTAAGAAGGGTGACCACGACAAACTCGGAACAATTTCCAGTGCCCGAGTTAAACGTGATGGTTTGGACCTGAGAATCGTCAACGCCTATTCGCAGTATCGTTATTCCGGGGGTGGTGTGCTGGTAGACTATGAAGCAATTCGTGCCGCATTCGCGACAATAGCGGCCGAGTTTCCTGATAGTAGAATAGGCTATCCGCTTATCGGTGCCGGCCTGGCAGGGGGCGATTGGAATGTCATCTCCAAAATAATAGACGCGGAACTCGAGAGCCTCGATCACACACTTGTGAAATTCAAACCCTAATCGAAGATGTTTAAGAAGCTTTTTGAAAAATTCTCAGGAAAACCGGAGCCTCAGCGATTTGAGGCCTCGATGAATTTCGATTTGGAGAACGTACCGGAATTCGCGGCGGTTATGAATGAATCGTTCGGGCCGGGGCTTAGGGCGGATGTACTTGTCGATTTCACAAAGTCTGTAGCGGTTGGAGAAGAAGAAACCCTTGTGCTTAGGGCAGACCTCCAAGGCAATAAAGAACCGCTGGAAATGGTTGTCCACATGGATGATATTGACGCTCCGGATATCTACTTCTTTTCTCCGTCAGAAGAACTGATAACTGCTATAAACGCTGCAATGATTGATTTTGCGGAGAGTAAAGGAATCTAACAATGAAGAGTCTTATTGTCATCCTTCTATTCGTTTTTACAGTGGGCTGCGCTGCTCAGACCACAAACGAAATACCTGCGGCCGGAGAAGACCTCATAAAAAGCCGAACTCAGTTCATTGAAATGGCCGAATCCTACAAGGCTGAGATCGCACCGGCAGGATCGGACGAAAAGAAGCTAATCATTTTGGTTCAGACTGTTTCAAAGGAAACTGGTGAAAAGATCGCGGGAGCAAAGATCCTGGTCTACCAGGCCGGAGCCGATGGTGAGTATCGTCCAAAAGTTAAGGGCGATGAAAAGACCGCCAAGATCAGCGGGGATGTGACCACTGATTCCCAAGGGCGTTTTATGATTACTACAATCCTCCCGGGTGACTACGGAACCGCTGCGGGAAACCGTCATATACACCTGTACGCCGCCGATGCGAAACCTACCTCATATGACTTTTTCTTTTCCAATTTTGTTTCCGCCGGAACCCGTTCATGGGTAAACGGATCTTCACAGGCTTTCCTTTTAGATCTTTATAAACTCGATGATGAGACTCTAATTGCTTCAGTTACTCTCGAATTGCGGGGACTCATGAAATCTGACTAACAGGAAGGCGTTCCGTGCCCAACGTAAAAGTTTCGAATTGCTTTTACGAGGCACAGGACACGGAACGTATTGAAGAAGTTACACCGTTAGGTGTTTCATTACTCAGGTTTCAATCAGCATATCTGGGCGGTGTTACGTGAATCTGAAAAGGCTGTGAAATCACAGTTAATTTAGCCGATTTCGATATACAAGGGGATTGGGGTTTTCATCCAATAGTTGCGGATTAATATGGCCCGCGAAAAACGCGAAAGACGCGAAAAGAAGAAGATACATTGCCGCGGATTTGCGCGGATTGAAAACGGATCTGAAGAGACCCGAAAGAACGGGATTCAGAAATCAGAATCGTCGCCGAAACCGATGGAATTTGGATGCCTCACAGGATTCAATAGCCAATTATTAGCCCTCGTAGAGGGCGACAGGGTTCGTGGGGAATCGGATCTGCTCTGATATGTTTGAATCCGCGGCAAATACTCCAGATCCTCCGCCCGCTATCGCAGGCGGCTCTGATTGCCTTCGGCTACCGCCGACGGTTCAGATTCCGATCCGCGACAACATTTCCGCGGCAGGATCTCCCCTTCTTTTTCTGTGTTATTTCGTGGCTTATCTTGATCCGCGTGAATCCGCGGCTAAATTCATCTGTCGCCCGTTACACGGGCTTGAATGTTGTTGGTTCTTCTCACCCGTAGCTTGGCCGAAACGGCCCTCGCTACGGGCGGCGAAGCGGGGCGCTACCGCCCTCTACGAGGGCTGTCCAAATAGCATCGGCTACCGCCAACGGTCTCATTCCGATCCGTTTCAATCCGTTTCAATCCGCTTGAATCCGCGTTAATCCGCGGCAAAATCTCCTCTTCTTTTTTCTGTGCTATTCCGTGGCTTCTCTAATCGGCGTCGATCCGTTTCAATCCGCGTTAATCCGCGGCAAAATCTTCCGCAGACTACTGAGCTGAAGGTTCGATCTCGAGGAAGACAACCGGGACGTCATGGTCGGAGACGCGTTCGGGTCGGTTGGGATCGTTTGAGTAGACCTTGGGAAAGTCAGCATTAAATCTCGCGTAACCGAACTTCTTCGCAAACTTCACGGCCGCTCGGTTGACCAATACATGGTCCAGAACCTGAGCCGAGCCGCCGAAGATGTAAGAATAACGGCTCTCCACGCTAATGTAGTCGACAAGGTTCACGAGGCCCGTTTCGAAGATCTCAGTTGGAGGGACGAGGACCCTTCGCTCCGGCTTTCCTTTTAATGTACCGATCAAGTCGTTGTAGCCGTCATTGAACTGGAACGAGTTGAAGTCACCGATAATGAGGATCTTTTCATCAGAATTTGCGGTTTGGCGTTCGCTCACCGCTTTGGCCAAAAACTCCGCCTGTCCTCTTTTCTTGTTTCGCACGCGGTCGCCGGACTTCGGGTCATCGATGCCCCGGTACGACTTGAAATGATTAACGATAACCGTAAATGCGAAAACGGTTCCGTCCTTTTTCTTCGCTTCGGCTTCGATCAAAAACGGTGGACGCGAAAACAGCGTCTCTTCCGGGTGAGCGTCTTTGTGATCGTGTTTTAGTTTCTTTGCGAGCTGTTCTGAACCTTTGACCTTTATCTTCTTTGACTTGATGAGAAAACCAACATCGATACCCCGAATATCATTGCTTTCTTCGAGATACGCGACATATTCGGGATTCTCACCACCGCCTGAAGCAGCGTCTTTGTTTACTCTCGCCGCTAGTTTTTCCAGAACCTTTTTATTCTCGACCTCGACAATACCGAGCACATCGGGACTGGAAAGTGCAGTTCGGATTGCGAGGGAAGCTTTCTTCAGACGTTTCTCAAAATACTTTTTTGGAACGATCTGCTCGTTGGCATTTCCCCTGAGCTTTGAATTCTTTTCGTCGTCAAAAAAGTTCTCGAGATTAAAGCTCGCTACCGTGACTTCATTTTCTTTGGCCGGAGATGTGGGAACCATGGACTTGAGGCCTTCGATCGTAGGTTTCATCGAACCGTCCATCATGATCGTGTAGGACCGGAACACGTAATCAAGCACACCGGCAATGTTTCTGATCTTTGCCTCGGATGTTACATTGATTGCAACTCCCCCATTCAATCCGTCGCTATCCACACGGATCAGTTCGGGATTACCATCAAACACCGGCACCGTCCTGGGGGCTCTTCCAAGCAGCACAGCGAGCACATCCAGACCCGGTTCCCTGAACGGACGAGGCGTATCACCAATGACTCCGTAGAAGACTCCATCAGTTACAACCCGTTCGGTTTTTTTGTCGTAACGTCCTCCGGTGGGAGCTACAACGGTCATTTCAGTGACCGTAACCCGCATGCCTTCAAACTTTTCAAGCTGGTCGGGATTGCCCGCCGGCGAAAGAATTTCCTTCGTCAATCTAACGGGCGGCGGAAGCGGGTTTCCACTCGAGATAATTTCAACTTTGGGGTTTACAATCTCTGTCAGAAAAAGGGCATAGGGTTCGCTATTTGGTCGAAACTCCGCGACAGTCCCTTTGACCTCAACAGCGTCACCAACCTTCAACTTCTTCGGCGGCTCATCGTCTGTGTAAACATAAACACCCTCGGAGGTCATCGGGTCGTTATCAACTTCCGCTGTGGGAACCTGGATATAAAAACCTTTTCGGCGAAGTGCTGTAACAACACCCTTCGTGGTGACTTCCTTTCCTACTTTTGGCGATAGGTATTCCGTCCCCTGGATCGCATGGATCGGGGTAATGTCGTCCTGTGCAGGAACGGCGACGACACAAATCGCTAAAAGAATGGAGAGTAGTAAAGCTTTCATCTACTATTGGGTATCTACACGTCGTTCGATAATTTCCTCTGTATTTTTTGACAGCTCGGAGAAGAAATCGAAACCGGTCATGGACTCAATCCCGTTAACACTGACTCGGAATTCACGCCAAGGCGCGTTTTGGTTGATAGTGAATGTATTTGGCATTGAAACCGAAATCACACGTGTACCCTTGTTGACTCGCTCCAGATCATTCTCTCCACTGTCGAGAACAAGCGCGATCTTCCAGGTGATTGCCGGAACTGTAACTTCACCATTGGCAATTGTGCCAAGTGAACCGTACCCTCCGGCAAATATGTAGATCTCCTTTCCCTGTGCTGCAAGTGTCCGAAGGTAGGTTTCAAGATCCAACCACGGGCCGCCGTTATTCTGTGTGGTCTGCGGGAAAAAGTTTGTCATCAGGAATGTCGCCGAGTTGTCAGGTATCGAACGCGTCCTGTCACCGGATGGGCAAATATGCCCACGGTTATATCCGGATCCGGAATAGTCACTGTCCTGGACCTGGTACCAACCCGCGGGCAATGCGGGATCTGCGCGATAGTCATTTTGTCTTGGAGCCGTTCCCACCCAGGTGCTGTCGAGTCTCCACGCGACCCAGTTGGGAGTAGCGGTAGCGCGCCTGTAAGAAAGCGAGTACTGCGGCTTGAACATCAAGTAGTTGTTCTCGTTCGCAGTGTCTGTCGTCGCATCAGACGGGTTACCGAAAAGAAGCGGGTCTTCATTCGGAAACGGCGCGTTGATCGTTACGTTGATCGACGTCGGCGCTGAACGGGCCTGCGCATCCGTAACCGATATCGGAACAACCTTAAGGCCGCCGCCAAGCCCTGCGGGAATCACCGCTGAGAATGAGTAGGTGTTGTCGCCCGCCGTAACATCACCGTTCGTTCCGTCGTCAAAGAATGTCTGGCTCGCTGAAAGGTTCAGGTTCGTCAGATCACCAACCACACTTACGCCGGTACTCGGCGGGGAGGTTGCAGGCACGACTTCAACGGCCAGGAGAGTCGATTCGCCCGGAGCAACCGTCGTCGGGCTGGCGGTTCCGGATGCCTGGAGCTCACTTCCGAGGTTACAAGTGTTGAACGGGCTCGAAGTGTTTAAGGGATTAGGGGCCCCAAACGTGAAGTCATTCAAGTTGTGGTCCGTGTCCTCGCAACCGTTGTCATCACGGCTTCCGGCTGTGGTGCGAGTCATATCATCGGTGGGAGCACCTTCAAAACACGAGGCTGTTGCCCCGTAACCTACCAAATCTACTATGGTAGGGCTGGTAGGACATGGATCCACAGGCAACGCATCGGTGCTGCTAACCAAAGCCAGTTTTCCTGTAGTTTCCGATAGATTTGGGATAAACCCCTGGTCCACTTGTGGAGCAATCAGATCCGGAGTTGGTAACGGCGGTCCACCTGCACTGCCGCCGGCATACTGAATCAGATAATACTGGCCCGGCTGGAGTGTGGTATTCGAAAGGGGTGTAACATACCAGTTGACTCCGGAAGTTGATGCATACTGCGTAGACCAGCCGTTCAAAGACACGGGCGAATCACCTCGGTTGAACAACATGACATAGTCGTTCGAGTAAAGGCCACCAGAGTTTCCGCCACCGCCGTAAAATCCCGCGATGACTATCGTCTGTGAGATTAAATTGTCTTTATACGCTTTTTCGGATGCCGCTTCTCCGGTGTTTGCCGTCAACAATACGCCAAACATTAGCAAGCACACGAAAACCAATGTTATCCGCCGCATAATCCTTCCTTTATTCGGTGGGAATCAGTCCGCTATTTTTATCACACTTCCAGACAGTGTTGTATTAAGTAAATCTTAAATGCTGAATCGGACGGCTATTGTCTCACAAAAATCCCGGGAACGGGAATTTCTTGAGGAGTCCCAAACGCATTAATTCCAACATTTCCGTCAGAACTCGATATGAAGTACCAAACTCCGGAACTTGGACGATAGAGCGCTATGTCGCGTTTGCCGTCACCATCAAAGTCGGCCTGCAGGGGAAGATCATTTTCCAGTCCGAAACGCACTGCCGAAAACCCGTCATTTGACATCAGCAGATACCAATTGCGTTCCGAGGGCCGGTAAAGCACAAAATCCGCTTTCGCATCCCTGTCAAAGTCTCCAACAACGGGTTTGTCACCTTGCTGACCAAACCGCACCGCAGTGTACCCGGCAGTTATGCCGTCGAGCACATGCCATACACCCGTGGAAGGCCTGAACACAGCGAAATCGGTATGCGAGTCCCCGTTGTAATCAGCAGGAACAGGAATATCACCGGGCGACCCAAACCGGATTACGGTCACTTGGTTGTCGAAGCTTTTAAAGACATACCAGGTACCGGTTGCCGGCCTGTAAACAGTTACGTCCGCTTTGTCATCTCCGTCGAAATCAGCAGGCGCCGGGATATCATCCGACAGCCCGAATCGGATGATGCGGAATAAATTGTCCGAGCTCTGCAGAATAAACCAATCCCTGGTAGAAGGTCTGAACACTGCGTAATCAGTCTTTCCGTCGCCGTCATAATCGGAGTTGACAGGGATATCCCCGACGCTGCCCCAGGGAACTTCCAGATCGGGTCCTCCTGAGCTTCGCCGAATCCTGTAGTCAGGCGCGTTGGGAACGTCAGATGCCTTGAACAGACCCCGGTCCGTTTTGCCGTCTCCATCAAAATCGAAAGGAGCCCCGTCCGGCGCAGTTGCCAAACAATCGCACCGAGAGCCGTCGATCACCTCAATATCATCGATATACATGCCGTCGCGAAAAGTTCCGTTGTCCGTAGCGACGCGCCAACGGAATCTAATGTCCTTGCCGGCTGCTGAAGCCGGAATCCTGACGACCGAATCGATCCAAACCGGTTCTGATTCTGTCCCGCTTCTTCCGGACCAGGCCCTTCTCCCAACGAGCGGGTTGCTGCAGCAAGCATCTATAACTCCATCGTTGTATCCGCCTGAAATAAAACTTCCACCGGCATCGAGTATGTCCTGCCATTTACCACCCTCGATCTCGATCTCAAGAACGGCACCGTCATAAACACGGTTTCTAAGGAATGTCGTCTCCAGTTCGTACCAGTTCCTGAACCGAAGTTCCGCTTCCGTCGAAGTTATCGATATGACCGGGGAAACGAGTTCATTTACACCTATGGTTCTCGGTGCGGGGGAGAATGCGGCGTTTGTCGCACCCGAAGGTACATCCACAGTCGTCGTCCAGTTTTCAGTCATTCCTTCAAATGAAGTACTCCATCCCGCAGGAAGATCGGGCGCAGTAACAGAATCAAATGCCTCTTCAAAAACAACATTCGGATAACCGGTTTTGACCGGTATCGTCAAAACACCAAGATTCTCGGCTCCGTCAGTCAGGTGGAATCTAAGTTCAATTTCTTCGCCGCATCTGTATGCCGGCGAAACTGTAAATGAGAAGGGTCTCGATACGAATTCTCCGGCCGTGGTAAGTACACCGTAATTCTGCGCCGGACCCGGGTTAAGGACTCCCGCTTCGGAGAGAAGTGTGGCGACCAGCGCTATAGTGTCCCTTTGTCCCAGGTTTTTCATAGTGACCTGCAGGGTCACCGCTTCGGAAGGCTCGATCGATCCATTAGCGACACATCCCTCTGAAGTGATCGCAATACCCGCGTTTTCTATTACGGCTGTTGGCGTGAGGCGGGCATTCAGCAACCAGCTTTGGTTTTTGTTGACCATCACGGTCAGGTCAAATCCCTTTGTAATGTATCCTCTTGCGGATACAACGATCCGATGCGTTCCCGCAGGAGTCCAAACCGGATCTATCCATCCATCAGCTTTTGTAATTCTTGTGCTGGGAACGGTGTTCAGATCACCATTGAGAAAAATCTCTACCTTAGCTCCCGGTATTCGATTATTGTTTTCATCGTTTAAGGCGACTACATCGATTTTCGTTCTTTCTTCATCTTCACATTCCGTAAACCGGAACTTGCCGATCTTTGTTAACCATCCAAAGGGGCTCTCGTTTTGGCTCGCGAGTGTGTAGTACTGGTTAGTTATCCAAAAGGAACACCCGTCGGAAGGGTCGGAGACCATTCCCGAATAATCGCCCCACCGAAAACCAAAAGCCGTCTGAACGCCTGTTCCCTCGACAAGCTGGGTTTCGCTTCGATACGTTCCCGGTGTGTCTCCCTCAAGACGACCCGTATAAACGATCGAAGGCTGCTTCTCCGAATTGCTTGTGCTGTAACCGACGGCTATGTTGCCTTCATGGTCCTGGGCGGCAGCAGCCATGAACCGATTGGTGTCGGTATCTCCAATGGTTGACTGCTCGCCAAAAACAAATGCCTGGCCCGGTGTTCTTCTTAACTCATGTAAGCGGACCCCGGCCCGGTACTCCTCGCCAACGTTACTGGTTCTTACTGTCTGGTTAACTACAATCGCTTCATGGGTTTCGAGGTTTCTGTAAGCCGCCCGGTACATCAGCCGGTCGCTCTGAGAATCAAGGGTTTCGCCGGGAGCGGGTTGTTCGATGTCTGTGCGGCCGGCGTCACTTGTAGGGTCGAAATCGGTAGTGTTTAAAGGCGACTCTGCGGCCTCGGCAAAGGTTGAATTGTCCGGATTGGAAAAATCCGCACGAAACTCGAAGAGTCTCAATGCGTCAGTCGGGTATCCGTATTCGGTCGCAGCATATCCGACAAAGATCCCGGGTGTGTTTAGAGGTGGCGCGTTCAACCCATCGAGGTCAACCGGAATAATTCCTCCAATCCTGATGGTCGTCGGTGAGGCGAGATCGAAGTAGATGTAACTTGCCGTCGGATCTCCGACGAGCATCTTGTCCCGTTCGAAGGCGAATGCACCCGAACCTGCATAATCGCCACCAAAGAACTCATCAGTCGACATGTAATACGCATCATGCCAGGCTCCCATCTTTGAGTAGTCGTTGAGCTTGATGTTCGGCATGATGAACTCGTAGATATAAAACTCCCCGGTCGGGTCACCCGTCTTCGAAATGGCGATCATTTGCCTGAATGGTGGAATATTCTTGCAGTATTGCGTGAGCATCCAGCGGTCGGAAAGCGAGTCATAGAGAACTACAGGGTCTCCATCGTCTCTTGTCGAACAATCGGTTCCGAGGGAGGCGAACAATGAACTAATTCGCAGTGGCGGGGTTTGGGGAATGCCCTGTTTGTCATAGACACGGAACAAGGTATTGACCGTTTGTACGAAGTGATTTGGTCCTACATCGCCGTTCGTATCGGGCGGAAAAACACGAAATCCAAAGACCGCGGCGTTGTCATTGCTACTCAGCCCTTCAAATGAAACGGAAGGTTGAGGCATTCCCTGCCCGGTGAACTGTGCCAGTGGCCCGGGTCCGTTGTAAATGGCTCCGGGTTCCTCTTTTCTAAATGGCAGCTTGTTGGGGATTGCCCGGGCGGTCTCCTCTGCCTTTCCTGCCCTTAGGCTGCGTCTTGCCGGATCCACGTTTTCGGGTCCCAGCGAGTCGACACGAGGAGAGGTTCCGGCGGCAACCGCTTTGATCTTTTGCGGCCTCAATTCTTCAAAAACACGCGGTTTATCACTCCTGCGTGAATCCACATTGCGCGGTATCGCAAAAAAGACCAAACAGGCGCCGACTATGAGGAATGCAAAAAGACCTCTTTTCATAGAAGATAAATTCTATCAAAAAAGGTCTGTGTGTTTGAAAGATTTAGAAATTAACTCTACCGGACAGTTCTCTCCAAGCGACGCGTCATGCCAAACCGGTCGTACTGTGATTTCCTTTTATTGATAAGAGAGATAATCAAATGTGAAACCTCTCTGTGTAGATTTGCGAACTTTCTGCTTTGACCCAAACGGCTCATGATTCTACCCAATGCCTCGCAAATACTCACAACAAAAATCGTCTCGTTGACTCGTTCTGTAATTGCGATTCTTCCCTTAGAGTATTGAAATATCTCCTTTGATGGGTTCAAAAACGGATAGTCACCGGAGATTTCCGTGCACGCTTTTTTGAATGCCGCGGGAAAGTCTAGCTTGTGTTCCGTAAGCTTTCGATCAATCACTCCGAGAAGTTCAACAGTGAGTTTGAGAAGCGTTTGCCAGTCACCTGAGTCCTGTCTGATCTGCTTTGCTTTTCCTTCGACATTATTGCTGAGATCGAACGGAAAATTCGGCAATCTTGGTTGCCGGTTTGCTTTAATCGGCTTGGCAGGAGTCGGCACCCGTTTTTTCTTTGAGCCATTTCCGTTGGTTCCATTTGTGTGGGAACCGGTCCCGTTTGTTCTCACGTAAACGGGCTGCTCTTTAGGTTTTGAAGCCGCGATTACCTTTGTATTGATAACCGGATCATTAGTCGGCTGTGGGGATGGTTTTCGCTTGGGAAGTTTTTTCTTCTCCGGCCCCGTCCCATTTGCCTGGTAGACGTTTACCGACCCACCAGGTTCTTTAGAACGAATAAGAATCCGCTGAAAAGCTTCAGCCCCTTCAGAAATCCTGCCAGAGATCTCATCGTGTTCCATCACTTTTAGCTGGTTCGACTTCTTTAAGTTGATCTCCGCCTTGTAGCCGTTCAACTCGAGCTTGACCGTGCCCAGAAATTGTCGTCTGCGCAGATACTTAATCAACGCTGAAACGTCTACAAAGGATGTGTCTAGGTTTTGGTGAACCAGTCTCGTATTCATCTGTAATTCAAAAAACAGGGACCGTTCAACAGCCGTGTTTTTCGCAATGCTTGAACTCTGTCCCTTAAAAAGCGCTAATATCTGTCAAATTCCATTGCAGTCATCTATTTTTGGATATTATTTGCTCGCTTTTCGCTCTTTTGATCTTTTTTAATGATTTTTGGAGATTCGAGACCGGGTAACGCCGGTCTTTAGCACGTCCAATCTGCACTGATTCTTGAATCTAATTGGAACTCATTCCCGAAACTAGTATCGATGGCAGAACATATCCTTGAAACAAAACAAGTCATTAACAGATCTCGCGAGGAGACTTTCGAGTTTTTTGGTGACGCTGAAAACTTGGAGCGTATTACGCCTCCGGAACTAAATTTCAAGATACTTACTCCTCGACCGATTATTCTCGAAAAGGGAAGCTTGATCGATTACAAACTGAAGTTAAGGGGGTTTCCAATTTCATGGAGAACGGAAATTACCGAATGGAGGCCTCCGTATTCCTTTATTGACTCTGCTTTGCGAGGGCCTTATAACCAGTGGATACACCGACACACTTTTGAAGAACTGGAAGACGGAACGACCGAGATTACTGATGTAGTTAAATACAGATTACCGTTCGAGCCTCTTGGAGATCTTATGCACTGGTACGTGCGAAAGGAATTGGACTACATTTTTGGATACCGCTACAAGGCGGTTGATGAGATCTTAAACACCTGAACATTTCACAGGGATGAGACTTGTTTGAGAATTGAAGATTGATGATTGATGATCTCTAGAAGAGTTCTTATCCCTGAAGATCGCTCCAACAACCGGAATTCGATCGTCATTTATCAATTCTCAATCATCAACCCTCAATCGGATTTTTTACTTGTCTTTTTTCTCTTCCTTAATCTCAACAACCTCGACTCCATTAGTCTTAAACTCGGCGAGTATGGAACGATAGTTACTCTTTTTCATCTTGATCACAGCAAACTCGGTTTCGGTCTGAACCGTAATCCAATGCTTTTTCTTCTTCATAAAAAGGAAGGGCAAAACAAAGAGGCCCGCGACGAGTGCCGTTGCGATCGCCCCTCCCCCAGAAAGCATCGGCTTCTTTGCGTATGAATACTCAGCCGATTCAATGTCTTCAAAAGCAAATGTCTTTGCATCATTTTTGAATTTCTGTTTATCCGGAGTTACGGACATTTCTGAATCACCAAACGACAGAACTGAATCAGTTTCTTTTGTTTTCTTGCCACTTGGGACAACAAGTTCAACATCGTAGTCTGCAGCGAGCGCTATCGGGGTGGTTGCCAATACCAGGCATGCCAGAACAGTCATCGAAATCAATCTAATCTTCATTTGAGGTCCTCCATTTTAATCATTCAAACAAAACCGCCGTTCCGTCTCTCATCTCGTTATCCAGGCGTCGAATATCCATCCGGATTTTCCCGCGTAACTCGCCCGGCACCAGCGTCCATATCTTTTTCCGATTTTGATTCGTTTTAGACAACCGCCGACCGTCAACTTAGCTCCATGTGGAATCTTTGCGATCCTTTTCCCAGTTTTGTGGTTTGGAAGACTCCGAAGAGCCAGAAAACCATCCGCAGGTGAATTAACGGTTGCGTTTGATTCCAACGGATTTCCTGTTGGCGATGCTTGAGGCGTTGCCGTTTTTTTTGGTGTCTCGCTTTTTACCGGAGCGGGTGATTCGGGCGGTTCATCTATATCGGTCGGTGTCTCTTCACCATTCTTGATCTTCTCCTTCGAGGTGTTCGAGGCTAAATCAGGAGTACTTTCCGTTTCGAGTTTCGAAGTGTTACCACTATCGCTGAACCCAACGAAATAGATTGCTAGTGCCCCAAAACCCACAAGACAGAGCAACAGGAATGCGGCCAGGGCTCCCAGCAAGAATGTGCCAATCCCCCTTTTTCCAGGTGTCTCATTAACCCGGGTTACAGGTGCTTCGATCGAAGCAGTTTCTTTTTCGGGTATGTTGATCCGTAACTCGCGGTTTTCCTCCTTGGAAAACGCTACGGTTTCCTCACCATCGGCTTCAAGCAACGGGGTTCCGTCAGTCAGGCAAAATTTGAGTGTTTCGTCAGAATAGGTGCTGTTACATTTTGGGCAGCGTTTCATTGTACTCTTCGAAATCCGGTCGCAAATTTTTTCAGCAGAAATTTGAGATCTTCAACAATTCGGGCCGCGCTTCAGCGCAGCCCTTTTAGTATCCGTTAGTTAGGGTGATGTCGTACCCATAGTCTTCAACTATCAACCTTCAATCCACACGGTCTCTATTTGACTATAGACCCCTATAGACCCGGAATCATATTCGCAAAGGCATCACCACGTACTTATAGTCGTAAGGTGATTCTCCGTCGGGACACATCTGAGTCTGCGCGTTTCCATCCTTAAACTCAAAGCGGATTCGTCCTATCCCGCCACCGGCGCGAACCTTAACCTTATCGCCGTCTGTTTCTTTTTCAACTTCCTCAATCTCACTTTCAACAGCGCTTACGTTGTTCAGAAACTCCTGCAAATACTGTGAGTTAAAGCCTATCTGAACATCCTCGCCCGAGTAATCAGCAGCAACAACTTCTTTAGCTTCGCCTTCTTCACTGCTTTGGGCAGTCACTTCAATCTCACCTTCCCGTATCGTGAAACGAATCGAACGTGTCCTCTCATCCGCCATCAAAGCCACACGCGCGACAGCCTTTTTCATCTCTTCGAGATCAAATGTGACGCTCTTGTCGTTGTCCTTCGGCATCACCATTTCATAATTCGGAAATGTGCCTGAAAGCTTTCGCGTTATAAGAAGGTGCCCGCCGATCTCAAAGAAAATGTGGTTGGCATCTTCACCAAATTTCACATTTCCGCCCGTGCTCTTTGAAATCCTTACGAGCTCCGTGAGTGCCTTCTTCGGAATAAGGGCATCCATCGCTGCATCTTCGAGACTGGGCACTTCAGTTTCGATGAAAGCGAGCCGGTGTGCGTCTGTCGTTACCATCCGCACTGTTCCGTTATCAATTATGAACTTAGCTCCTGAAAGGGTAAACCTCGATTGCTCATTCGTGATTGCAAAACTCGTGTTGAGAATGAAGTTCGAGAAAATCTCCGAGTCGAGAGAAAGGGGAGCCGACTTGAAATCCGGGATCTCCGGGAACTGGTCTCGAGCAACACCGGCAAGCCGGTAGTTCCTGGAATTGTCGCAGGTCATGCGAACCCAGTTGTTATCGTCGCTTTTGAAATGAACGTCAGAATTCGGCAGCAACCTGACGATGTCAAAAAGCTTTCTCGCCTGTATACACATCGAACCGGGTTCTTTGATCTGGGCCTCGGCCTCGCATCTGATTGTTACATCGAGATCGGTTCCAACGAAACGGACCGTATTCTCACCGATCGATTCGATCAAAATGTTTGACAGTACGGGTATCGTCGATTTTCTTTCAACGATGCCCTGAACATATCCAAGCTCTTCCTTTAGAACATCCTGACTGATAACAAATTCCATAGCTCAAAAACCTCTATTCTACTTTTCTAACTGACCAATCTCCGGTTTCTTTTTTGTCAGCCGTAAACAAAATTCCTTCGTATCTTTTTGTTCCCGATTCGTCCCGCGTTCGGTACCTGTAGTTTATAACCGCTTCTACGATTTCTCTCTCATCCGCCTCAGAGCGAACCTGGTTCCATATCGCGAGTACATCTTTCTCAACCTTCTTTTCTTTCAGCGGTGATTCCTCGCTGGCATAGTCGACAACAAGAATCGTTTCCCCGGAATCAGTGACACGGGTTTCAACCGAGACCAAAACCTTCTTTCCGTGATCTAATTCAACTGTCTTTTGATATTGAAAACTATCACAGTTAGCGAGTAATGAAAAAGCGACGATCAAAGCGAGAAATCGAATCATAGATCTACTGATTTTGATGACGGATCGGGCGCTTTTTCTTCTACTAAAATAAGAGAAATATTTTATTAAATCTCTAGTAGTAGTAGTAGGTCGTGTGGAAATGTGGAAATGCCTGTAACCCTTTCGAATCCTTCATTTTCCAACGACGGCTTGCCTGTGAATAACTTGTGGAAAACATAAATCCTGTTGAAAACATTTCCGGAATTCTCAGATTCATTTGTTTTCCACATCAATTTTCAATTAATAATCCACAACCTGTGGAAATCTTCTTCTAAACTATTGATATAACAGTCCTTACATTATTTGGCAGATTTGGACTGCGTGTGCAAAAAGCAATACTGAAAACTGTTAAATCAGTTTTAACTAGCTGCAAAGACTATCAATTAGCCCACTTATCTTCCTGTGGAAATCTTTTTCTTCCTTTACGAGATTTTCAATCTTTTCGACCGAGTGCATAACAGTCGTATGGTGCTTACCACCGAACTCCCTGCCGATCTCCGGATAGCTGTGCCGAGTCAGTCTCTTACAAAGATACATCGCGACTTGCCGCGGAAGAGCAATACGTCTCGAGTTGTTCTTCGACTTGATTTCGTCCAGCGATAACTCATAGTCATCAGCAACGGTCCGTGTAATCCTTTCCAGTGTTACACCGCCCGAATCCTCTGTGTCGATGATGTTCTTCATCGCGTCCTGGGCAAGCATCTTGGAAATGGGCAGGCCCCTCAGAGAGGAGATAGCAACAAGGCGTACGAGCGATCCCTCCAGTTCGCGAACGTTACTTCTCACTTTGTTGGCGATAAAGAACGCAATGTCATCCGGCAGATCTATTCCGCTCATGTCCGCCTTTCGTTTCAGAATTGCAACCTTGGTCTCGAGGTCGGGCGGTTCAATGTCAACAATCAGTCCCCACTCGAATCTGGAGTGAAGTCGTTCTTCAAGTGTCGGTATTTCACGAGGAGGAGTATCGGAAGAAATAATGATCTGCTTCTGATCATTATGCAGTGCGTTGAACGTATGGAAGAATTCTTCCTGCGTACGTTCCTTACCTGCCATGAACTGGACGTCGTCCATTAAGAGGACATCTATAGACCTGTATTTATCGCGAAAAGTCTGCGTTTTATCGTAGCGTATCGCGTTGATCAGCTCATTCATGAACTTCTCAGCCGTAATGTAGGCGACGCGAAGGTGACGGTTCTTCTCCCTTATCGAATGTCCGGCAGCATGCATGAGGTGGGTCTTTCCAAGACCGACGCCGCCATATATGTACATCGGGTTATAAGCCTGGCCCGGAGCGTCAGCAACTGCTTCGGCAGCGGCATGCGCAAACTCGTTGCACGAACCGACGACAAAAGAGTTAAACGTATATTTCGGAATTAAAGAGTTTTCGGCTGGCTCGATGTCCACGAACTTGGTCTTTGAACCCGAGCCATTTTGAGATGACGGAATGCCTTCAGCGAGTTCTTCGTCACCGTCCTCAAATTCGGAATCCTCATCAACTTCAATTTCGTTGACATTCCACTCGATTCGATACTGCGGCAGAGAGAGTTCCCTCATCGTTAAATCAAGCAGTTCCGAATAATGCTTACTGATCCAGTCCCGGTTGATCTTCTTCGTCCGAAGATAGAGAACCCGATTATTCTCATCGCAACTATCTAGTTCAACCGGCCGAAACCAAACATCGAAAATTTGGCTGTTGAGACGTTTTTCTACTTGTTTAAGAATGCTTTCCCAGACATTCGTATTCTTGACAGATGTGTTCATCAAAGGCGTCCACGAGATATATGAAATAGATAAATCTCAGTTACGAATTGCATGGGGGCGATGCTCTGAAAAACGAAAAAGATACATCAAAACAGTCGGTTCCAAACCAAAGTTCACGAAGACTTTGCGGTACGTTTGATTAAACAAAAATACGACTTTTCCACAAAGTTTTCCACAAGACACAGGAAAACTGTTTAATTGTTAAAGTATCACTTTAAGCTTATTGTTTTCAATAAGTTAGAGGTGTTTGCAATTCGAAACGAGTCGAAGATTATCAAACAATTATTG
Organism: Pyrinomonadaceae bacterium; assembly: GCA_013003215.1. Classification (GTDB taxonomy): domain Bacteria; phylum Acidobacteriota; class Blastocatellia; order Pyrinomonadales; family Pyrinomonadaceae; genus Aridibacter. The sequence continues at coordinate 5,030 of JABDKD010000101.1, read as the reverse complement.
AGGATGCAAGTAGGTTATCCACAGGTTCGCGAATTAAACAAATTTTAAAACTTAGAACCCTTTGTTCGGTAACGGTTTGTGCAATTGAGACAGAATGAAAATATTTTTTCGAGGGTCTTTCCTGTTTCCCGGCGTATTTGAAAAACTCTTCAACTCGTCTGAAAGCTGAATCAAGCTTAAGCCGCTGATTTGTAACGACAATATGTTAGGAGGGGTGCCTGCAAAACGGTTACGGACCATTATGAGATGAAGAACAGCTAGAGTGACTCTCAAAAGTAAAAATCACAAAAACAGCGAGGCATGATCTTAAGAGCTTGCATAAAATTGCTTAAGGGCCCGAACATTGGTTCGGACCCTTCGATTTCCAATTTTGCCGGTTTTGGGAAACCCGGCAGTCCTAAGTTTTGTATCTTGATACAAGCTAGTTGATCTTCGAAACGCTTGCGGCCCCGGAAGTCGACTTCTCGATAACACCGGGGTCACCCTTATACTTGATACGGCTCGCTCCTGAAGCACTAACCCTGAGTTTGGAGTTAACCGTCATCAGGACTTTCGCAGCACCGCTGCCTTCGACCTCTGCGTTTTCGGCAACAAGTTTTTCACCGAGAACCTTACTCGCTCCGCTCGATTCAACCATGATCGAACCAACGTTGCCTTCGAGCTCTACCTTCGAAGCTCCGCTCGATTCAACATCAAGACTCTCATTATCGATTCCCGTATAGCGAACTTTGGCAACACCGGAAGAGTCGATACCGGAAATTGACGGCGAGCCTATACGAATTGTGACCTTCTTCTTTGACCTGAACTTTTTGTCGCTCCAGATTTCCAGGACGCCTGAGCTGACTCGTGTTTTGATTACAGGAGCGATGTTGTCGTCAGCTTCTACAACAACCGATTGAGTATCGGACTTGTTGATAACGACATTCAGAATGCCTCCGACCTTAACAACCTTGAAGTCTCCTGTATTTCGGGTTTGTGAAATGAGATTGCCCGAACCATGCAGTTTTGAACCAAAAATGAAGCTGGCCGGAGAATTAAAAGCTGAAGAACCAAAAGACGTAAATTTTGCGATCACTACGCCAACAACCAATGCCGCGATAAAAATTATAAACCCAAGTTTTTTCATTATGCCTCCAGAGCGAGAATTACCTAGTCAAAAATGAAACGCATTCGAAGACCGAAAAGTTCGAAGAAAATTCAGTTTCGGTCGATATTCGTTTAATATTGTGTCGTTTGAGGTTAGGAGAATTATTTGAATGAATGGATCTTTCGGAACAGCGATCAATTGTATTGACGGACGGGCACAGCTTCCGGTAATCGAATGGGTGAAATTTAACGGCTCGGTGCAGTTCGTGGATTTGATCACAGAACCGGGGGCGGACGGTGTCCTTTCGAGAGGACAAACCGGCAAAACAGAGCAGATCTATACACGTCTTAATACATCTGTTCAGGCCCATAGTCCTTCCTTGATCGCGGTGTGCGGACACGCCGATTGCGTTGGAAATCCTGTGCCGAACGAGGAGCATCACCGGGATATTGAAGAAGCATCCGCGATGGTTTCTGATTGGTTTCCCGCTGTCAGGGTCGTAGGTCTGTTTGTTAACGATTTTGGATCCGTGGACAAGATATGCGATACAAGCGAGGGAATTGATGACCTCAAGAGCTATCTTTGATCTTGTAAGTGTCGAAATTCACAATCCGAAACTGTTCGCAGTATTCTTGTTACGTTGAAAGGGGCTTACATGCGGGCTATGAGGCGAATTTACTTTTCCCTCAGTTTCCATGCGGCGTCCGGTCTATTCGACGATCTTGTTGAGAATTGCCCAATAGGTAAACGCGGCCTGGCCAAGGCCGATAATCAATCCGAACAGGAAACCAAAAAACTCGATCGTCCTGAGATGTTCCTTTGCAATAGATAGAACCAAGGACTCCAGCTTCTCGGCGGGGTAACTATTGACCTTGTCCCGTACAACCCCCCCGATATCGAACTCTTTGATAGCTTCCGGCAGCTTTACTCTCGCCGTGGAAATGATCGTTTCCGTCATTGCCGAACCGGCCTTACGCAATTTATCTTCAGCAATATGATTTGAAAGCCGGCCGATCGGTGCGTGCAGGAGTGAGTCGATCTGTTTCGCGAGAACCGAGTGAATAATCTTGTAAGTATCTGCGTTGTTTAGAACCTTTTCTAAGCCCTGCGAAAGCGACTTCTTAACCTCGTCAGCGGCGTCACGGTGAAGGGATCGAAGTATCGCTCCAACTCTTTGGGGCCTGATCTTTTCAAGAGAATCGGTGAGGAATGCGGAGATCGACTTCTGCATTTCAGGGCTCTTGAGCACGGACATCACGCTCTTTGTCAGCTGGTTCTTGAGATGGTCCAATTTGTCCGGTTCGATGGTACCTATGAGATCCGGAAGGGGTCTTTCCAGAGTGTTGTCGATGGTCTTGCTAACAAACTGCTCCGCTTCTTCCGCAAAGAAATCGCCCTGCAATGTTTCTTCGATTCTTTTCGGAAGGCTGTCATCTACAAGGTCGTCGACCTCGCGCAGGAGGTTGTCACGCGAAACAAATATCTTTTTTATGAATGGAAGCTGTTCATAATAGTTATGAACTTCCTTTTTGATAAGTGAGCTGATCTGGTTCTTGGTTCGGTCTTCCGTAGCGAGTTCGGCGAGCTGGTGCACGATAGGTTCAATCTGCTCTACCGCCTTTGCCTTTAACAACGAGATCGCTTCGTCGGTGAACATATCCCCGAGAGGTGTTTCTGTATTGGCGAGATCATCGACACGTTTTCCAATGAACTCCCGGATCTTTTCCTCGAGCTGCGGTTCGTTAACGACCGTACCCGCCCTGGTTTCAATAAACTCCAGGATCTTGGAATGGGTCTCATCGGTAAAAAGGTCGGAAACTGTCTGACCGAGGAATTCGTCTACCTGGCTTTCTACAAAACCTTGAATAGCTTCATGGGTGTCTTCGCTTTTTATAGTCTTTTCAACGTATTCACCAAGTTTCTCCTGAATGGACTCGACCGATTCCAAAACAGCCTCGCGGAGATTTTCAGGCAATGCCTCGATTATGGAAGGATAGTTTTGAGACAGGACTTCTTCTGTGTAGGAATCGACAACACCCTGGATCTTGTTGCGAAGGAACTCCCGTTCGAATAGCTGCTCGAGCACCGTTTCCTGGGAAACGAGTTCGCTACCGACGGCTTTTCCTATCGCATTTGCCAGACGCTCGCGATGACGGGGAATCATACCCTGCGGAAATATAGGAATGCCGAGCAGCCTTACCGGCTTTCTGGGACGAAATAGCATTCGCACCGCAAGCCATGCAGCCCCGTAACCGTGAAAGGCCGCAAATAAAACCATTAAAAGCAGTTGGACCCAAACCTGCTCAAAGAACGTTGTGATTTGTTCCATCTAAAAGATCTGAAAACCCTTGCATTTGAGACAGAAGTCCGTGAACTCGCTCAACCATTCATGATCGACGCTGTAGTTTTTCCACTTATCGTCCGCGTCTTTGTGAATCGTGCCGTCATCGGGTGCTTCCGTAACGCTCATATCACCGAACATACGCTGGCCGGGTTCTAGTTTTGGAAGTACATTGTCGCGCAATTTCTCGCCAATCATGAGTGCGTCGTCCCTGGACACATCGAAGCCCGTCGCGTTGTAGGACATCTGCCTAATTGTGCCCTCGCTAAGAACATCAAACGATTTGATGATCTCGAGAGCCGCCTTCCAACTCCATACGCTGGCGCGAATCTCAAAGTTTTCAGAACCTCGATCGATCAATGTAAAACTCATAAATATTCCTCGTCCAATAAAAATGCTAGCGGTATTCGCCGTGCGATTCAAGGCATTCCGGTTTATGGAGAAGCCGCTTGTTGCCGGGTCGGGATTCGCACTATAATCACGGCACAATGACCAAACCAGTTTCCTACCGCGACGCGGGTGTTTCAATCGACACGGCGAATGAAGCGGTAAAGAAGATAAGCACTCTTGCGAAAGCGACTTTTAATGAAAGGACACTGACCAACATCGGCAGCTTCGGCGGGATGTTTGACGCCAGTTTTCCTGATATGGAAGAGCCTGTTCTTGTTTCGTCAGCAGACGGGGTCGGGACGAAACTCAAGCTGGCGTTCAGGACGGGTGTCCATAATACGATCGGTCAGGATCTTGTGAACCACTGCGTAGGAGACATTCTGGTCCAGGGAGCGAAACCGCTTTTCTTTTTGGACTATTTCGCGACCGGGAAATTGTCAGCGGGAATTGCGGAAGACGTTGTCGAGGGGCTTTCGATTGCCTGCAAACAGAACGGATGTGTATTGCTCGGAGGGGAAACGGCGGAGATGCCGGGGTTTTACTCGGATGGCGAGTACGACCTTGCGGGTTTCATAGTCGGCGTTGTTGATCGCAAGAAAGTGATCGATGGTTCGACGATCAAGCCGGGCGATGTCGTTTTGGGACTTCCTTCGACCGGACTTCATACCAATGGCTACTCTCTTGCGAGAAAGCTGTTTTTTGAGATAGCGGAGTATCCGATCGACACGAAGCTGATCGAACTCGAGGGTGCGGAAGTTGGCGAAACCCTGCTGCGGCCACACCGTTCGTATCTTCCTGTTCTTGAGGGACTTCTCGACGAAGATCTGATTAAAGGCCTTGCGCACATCACCGGCGGCGGTCTTTTGGAAAACATTCCAAGAATACTTCCGAAAGGTACCTCCGTTAAGATCGAACGCGGTTCCTGGAAAGAGCAGCCCGTGTTCTCGGCGATGCAGAAACTAGGTAAGGTAGAGACTAAGGAGATGTTCCGGACCTTCAACATGGGCATCGGTATGACGGTTATCTGCTCGAGCGCCCACCGCGGAAAGATTAAGTCGCATATCGAGTCCCTTGGAGACAAGTGTTACGAGATTGGTACCGTCGTTGAAGGGAATGGTGAGGTTTTGATCTCGTAAAAGTGCAATTGCGTGTTCAAAGGTCAAGGTTCAAAGTCGAGAATCCGGAATTCCTCAAAAGCGCTGAAGGCGCGAC
>JABDKD010000097.1 GCA_013003215.1 Pyrinomonadaceae bacterium | reverse complement strand
TGGCTGAGATTAGGCGAGTAGCTCCTCTTATGGGGGCGGCAATGCCTCCTCTTTTTGCGCTTCTTGCGCTTTTTCTTCTTCTTGTAGAGTTTGTAGTTTTTTGAAACGCTGACGGAGGTTGTGTAATCGGTGACGCCTCTTACAATAACGCTCACGCCTACGATCAAAGTGAAAATTATTAAGCCGACTATGTGTTTTGCCATAATGATTCTCCCTCGAGCCTATAGAACGATAATAGCGTAAAGATTTGCAATCCCAAAATTATCACGAAATTTCGGTTTCAAATCCACAAAATATATATCCCTCGATCTCACTCCCATATTCCCCCGCGAGTATCGGATAGGAACGGGTTTCGACCTTAGCTTCATACGCTCCAATCGATTTTGCGACAAATTCAATAGCTTCGGGAGATCCTTCGATTTCCATGAAATGCCCAAATGGCAACTCATCGAGTACCACCTCGGTTGTCGCAAAATCCCAGATCTTTCGGCGCTTTTCGTAGGTCAGACGCTTTTCAAGCCCAAGATGTTCGATTATTTTTTCGGCCTCTTCAAAAGAACCTACTAAAGTCTCATGCTCCAGCTGGGTTTTGAAGCCTTCTGCGCCGGTCATTCGTTCCTTATAGGTCAGTTCTACCGATTCCCCAATCGTACGAAGCCTTATAAATGCTTCCTTTGTGTCCAAAAGCTCATTCGCGTAGAGGTGGTTGGCCTCGAATCGTTCGCCCACGAACTCGGCATCCGACTCAGCCAGCCTTTCCTCGAAGGATTTCGCCAGGCCATCTCTCAGTACAAATTTCTTTTCAATTTCCAAGGTCATGTGTCAAAGTTCTAAACCTGCTTGATCCACTTCCAGACTTCCGGAATCGTCGCACGCTTTCCGTACATGAGCATTCCAACCCTGTAAACCCTTGAAGCCACCCAGGTCAGACCAATGATTGCAATCAGGTTCAGGAACACCGCCAGCGCAATTTGCCAGAATGGCGGCAGCTCAGAAAGTATCCGGACGGGCATCACGATCGGAGCAAAGAAGGGTGCGATCGAAACCCAAAATGCAAAAGTGGAATTGGGATCCCGAACCACCGCGAAGCAAAAATAAAGTCCGATAAGAAGAAGCATTATCGGCGGAAAGGCGAATTGGCTCCCCTCCTGCATAGATGTCACCATCGAGCCGATCAGAGCGTAAATCGTTGCATAAATGAAATATCCAAGAATAAAAAAGACAAAGAAATAAAATACTGTCAGCGGTGAGATCACCGGGACCGCGATTTCCAGATCACTCATATATGCGGAAGCGGCACCGAAGCTTACGATCGCCAGAAGACTTGCGATCCAAATTCCCAATTGTGTCAATCCCGCAAGACCGACTCCAACCAGTTTGCCCATCATCAGTTCAAATGGCTTCGCCGACGAAAAGAGGATTTCCGAAATACGGGTTTCTTTCTCTTCCACAATCGCGGACATTATCGCCTGGCCATATATCGCAAGGACAATATAAATGAGCATTGCGACTACAAACGCGGCGACCGGACCTCCGTCAGTTCCCTTGCTGTCACCAGATTCCGTCAGCTGGATTGTCTCAAACTGAACCCGCCTGTTTATCTGTCTTAGCTTTTCTTCCGAAATATCTGCGTTTGCCAGTCGTTGTGCCCTTACCGCACCGTTTATTGCATCTTCGATCGTCGAGTTAACGATAAAATCACCGGCTTTTCTGCTAAAAAATGCTACCTTCAAATCTGCGGCCGAGAGATCCTCCGGAATGATGATAAACGCGTCAATCTGCTTGTCGGCGACCATCCTCCTCAGCTCATGCCGTACCTCATCGGAATGCTTTGAACCCGCTTCATAATCGACGAAAGAAAACTGCCCGCCCAATTGCTTTGAGCTGTTCTCAAGCTGCTGATTTTGACCTGCGGTTAGATCGTTTAGCGATTCCCGTGCGGCCTGCCTGGCTCTTTCGGCAATCTTCTCCGGAGACAGATTCTGACGCAGCCTTTTTTCGACATTCCCGCTTCTGTCAACGATGGCGATTCTTGTCTCTTCTCCTTCAATCGAGAAAATAAGCATCGGCACCAGCACAAACATAGAGGCGATCATCGGCATCAAAAAGGTCGTTATTAGGAACGTCCATTTGAAGACCACCTTTTTGTACTCTCTTTTTAGGACTGCAAGAAATTTCTTCATGCCGATTTGTTCACCGTGTCGATAAAAATGTCGTTCAGGCTCGGTTCAACCATTTCAAATTTTGTTACTTCTGCTCCGCTGTCAATCAATCGCCGTAAGAGCCGCTGCCCTCCCTCGAGACTGTTCAAAAATACTTCGGACTCATCCGCGTGCTCGACAACCCGTGCGACGAGGTCCGTTTTCTGCAAATGCTCATCGCCGCCCTTGCACCGCAAGGCCACAATGTTGCGGCCATAGCTTTTCTTGATATCCCTAAGGCTTCCGGCGAGCACCTTCTTCGACTTGTTGATCAGCAAGATGTCGTCACAAAGCTTCTCAGCGGTTTCCATCAGGTGGGTTGAAAAGATGATGGTTTTTTCTTTGGACTTAACCTCTGCGATGACCTCCTTCATGAACTCGACATTCACCGGATCCAGTCCAGAAAACGGCTCGTCCAGAATGATCAGGTCCGGATCATGAAGCATCGTAGCCGCAAATTGCAGTTTTTGAGACATTCCCTTCGAGAGGTCCGTTGTTTTCTTCTTTTTCCATTCGGCCAACTTCATCCGGTCCAGCCAATAATCGATCCGCCTGTCAGCCTCTTTTTGTCCGATTCCTTTTAGCGCGGCAAAATACCGGAGCTGGTCCTGTATTTTCATCTTCTTATAGAGACCGCGTTCTTCCGGCAAATATCCGATCCTGTCCTGGATTTCAGGTGTAACATTGCTACCAAACAGCTCGACCTTTCCCGAATCGGGAAACGTTATACCTACAATCATTCGGATTGTCGTAGTCTTGCCTGCACCATTCGGGCCGAGAAAACCAAAGATTCGGCCTGCTCTAACCTCGAACGAAAGGTCGCTTACGGCAGTGAAATCTCCAAAACTTTTCGAAACCGAATCTACCGTCAATGTTGCGGATTGATCTTCCATTAAGCGAGTTATCGGAATAAATCTAGGACAAAAAAGAGTTTATGATACTGTAACGACGATGTCATGAGGTAAAAATTATGAAAATCACTAAAATCGTATTTTACGTGGCGACCGGACTTTTAACCCTGATGATGCTGTTCTCGGCTGGAATGTACATTTTCAACAACGCCGAAGTCTCAAAACTGTTCAATGCTCTCGGTTATCCATCGTATATCGTTTACCCGCTTGCAGTTGCGAAGATTCTGGGTTTGATCGCGATCTGGTCAAACTATTCCGAGAAACTGAAGCAATGGGCATACGCAGGATTCTTTTACGATTTCATTCTGGCTCTGTCCGCACACATCAGTGTTGGAGACGGAGAATTTGCCCCGGCTTTGGTTGCGATCGTCCTCTTATTCGCATCTTATTTCACCGAAACGGCAAGGAGTACCGCCGAAGCCTAGAGCTTGACCTGTCTTGCAGAAAGCACTGAATCTGTTTGCCTAAGCGCTTCCAGGACCCCGTTTTCAAGCGGTGAATCGATTTCGATAACCGCGAGGGCCTCACCGCCCTTCTCGTTTCTACCAAGATAGAATCTCGAGATATTAACTCCGTGATCACCGAGCAGGGAACCAATCTTCCCGATTGCTCCGGGTTCGTCATCATTCTTAGTAAACAACATGTAACCGCTCGGTATCACCTCAAGTGCAAAGTCTCCAATTTGAGTAATCCTGCCGACCCCGTCTCCAAAGACGGCACCTGAGGCGATCTGCTCCTCGTCTTCGGTAATGACGTGAGAGGTAATATCATGTCCCGCAGCATTAGCCGCCTGTTTAAGGGATGTCACTACGCTAATTCCGCGCTCTTCTGCGATATGAAGCGCATTTACAACATTGATGCGATCTGAGACCTTACTCAGAAGCCCCGACACAAGTGCCCTTGTGACAGGACCGCAGTCGGCTTCAGCCAATTGTCCGCTGAACACGATATCAACTTCTTTGATTGCCGTATGACCCAAAATTTGCTCATGGAAGTGCCCAAGACTTGCGGCAAGATCAATATAGGGTTCAAGCGCCTCGAGCTCAGCAGCTTCCATCGATGGAGCATTTACTGCGTTCCTGAGCTCTCCGCTGATCAGGTAATCCCGGATCTGCTCGGCAACGGTCACAGCGACGCCATCCTGCGCCTCCTGAGTTGACGCGCCGAGATGCGGGGTGGTGATAATCCTGGGGTGTCCAAGAAGCGGCGAGTCCGGATCGAGAGGCTCTTTCTCGAAAACGTCGAGAGCAGCACCGGCAACCTTTCCGTTTTCGATCGCCTCCAGCAACGCTTCTTCATTTATCAGTCCGCCTCTTGCACAGTTCACAATCCGCACACCATCCTTCATTTTCGAGAAGGCCACCGGCCCGATCATCCCACGTGTCTCATCGGTAACCGGTGTATGAATTGTAATAAAATCCGATTTGGCGAGAACCGTTTCGAGCGGCTCGAGCGAGATGCCGGTCTCCTTCGCGTTCTCTTCCGAAATAAAAGGATCGTATCCGCAAATCGTCATTCCGAAGCCCTTTGCAATCTTCGCGACATGACGGCCGATACGACCTAAACCTATTACTCCCAGAGTTTTGCCATTGAGCTCGACACCTACAAATCGCTTCTTGTCCCAGGTGCCTTCCTGAAGTACCCCGTGCGCATGTGGCACATTTCGGGCAAGTGAAACCAAAAGTGCGACCGTATGCTCGGCAGTAGTTATCGTGTTGCCGTCAGGGGCGTTCATCACAACGATTCCCCGGGCGGTCGCCGCGGGCACGTCAATATTATCGACCCCCACTCCGGCTCTCCCGACAGCCCGAAGTTTCTCTGCAGCGTCCATCACGTCCGCCGTAATATTTGTCGCGCTTCGCACGATGACGGCATCGGCATCTTTAAGCCTCTTCTTTAACTGTGAGGGATCAAGTTTGGTTTCTTTTATGACCTCAATGCCTGCCTCACGCAAAGGAGCCAAACGGTCTTCGTTTACATCGTCAGCGACGAATACTTTTGCTTTTGCCATCTTAAGTTCGAAGTATTGCTAATTATTGAAGCACACATCTTATCACGCTCGTTGATTCAATATCCAAGTGCAAATCCCAGTCTGATCGCCCGAAAACTACCCATCTTTTCTCTTTTTAGTCTATTCTGTATTCTTTGTAGATAATCATGGAAATAATCGCTTATATCGATGGTGAAGATTCGGTTCGCATGGATGTTCCGCCGGCGGAACTTTCCGGACTGCTTAAACGCGACGATGCAGTCGTCTGGGTCGATGTTGATGTCCGTAGCGACGCCGAACTTGAACTTGCCGAGCGTCACTTCAAGGACGTCTTCGGGTTTCATCACCTGACGATAGAGGACTGTCGTGAAGCACGGAATCAGCCAAAAGTAGAAGAGTTTCCGGAATACCTGTTTTTTATAGTTCACGGCATCAAACCACAAGCCAAGTCCTCAAGTTTCAATACAAAGGAATTGGACGGGTATCTGGGGAAAAACTTTGTTGTCACAAACAGAAATGAGGAATTCAGGAGCATCAACTCTGTAAAGAAACAGGTTGAAGGAAATCCGAGGGCATTCAAAAAAGGTCCTGCTTTTTTGCTTCACCAGATATTGGACAGACTTGTCGATCTATACATGCCGGTCGTTGATGACTTCGACGCTGCTATCAACGAGCTTGAAGACCGTGTTTATGAAACCGAGACAACCGGGAGCGAAATACTTGAAGAAATCATGAATCTTAGACGGAGTGTTGCGCGCCTCCGTCGAATATCGACGCGTCAACTCGAAGTCTTTTACCGGGTTTCACACGGGGAGTTTCCGCAGATACCGGAAGAGGTTCTGCCGTTTTACAGGGACGTCCATGATCATCTTCTTCGGATTTCCGACCTTGCTGAGAATTACAGAGATTTGGTGAGCGGACTCTTTGAGATTCATTTCAGTGTGACCGCGAACAAGACGAACGACGTCATGAAGTTCCTGGCATTGATTTCTGCGACAATGCTTCCACTAACGCTTCTTGCGGGGATTTACGGTATGAATTTCACAAACATGCCGCTTCTGCGTTCCCCTTACGGCTATTTAATTACATTGGTGATAATGCTGGCGATTTTCGCGATGCTTGTTCTGTACTTCTGGCGAAAGGGATGGTTCAAGGGGTGAGCGGTGAAAGATAGCCAACTCAGTCAACTCAGCCATCTCAGCAAACTCAGTAAACTCAGCAAACTCAGAAAACACAGCCAACTCAGCCAACTCAGCCAACTCACTAAACTCAGTCAACTCAGCCAACTCAGTCATTCAGCCAACTTCTTCGCTCACCTCGTCAAAGATCTTCTTGACCTGAAGATCCCCAAATCCATATTTCGCTTCACGCTTGCAGAACTCTCCGAACACTTCTCCAAACCCGGATTTTCCTTCAGACATAATCTCCCTGATCACTTCCTTGGGCCGCGAATCGATCTCGGCGGCGGCCTCAGTAACTGCTTTTAAGGTGGGGAATGCATTCGATTGCGTCTCTCCCAATGCAAGAAGCTCCTTGAAGTTACCCTTGCTAAACGCTTCCCAAAGTCTTACGGCTAGAAATATGTCGTCATCGCTCAGTTTAACGGACTCACTTTCGCTGGCCTTTAGCCCACCTTCGTCAAGGTACGAAAACCCCTTCCAAACATCCTCGTCGGAAGCCAATTTGGGATAGGTTACACGAAACCCTGCATTTGTGTTTCGCAGCAGCCAAATGGAAAACCAAAGATTGACCTGGCAAAACAGCTCGTACTCGAACCAAAGGTTCACTGAATTGCCTTCCGCTAGATTCCAAAGCCTCACCAATTCGTCTTTGACGTGAGAGGAATAGTCCTTATCGCTGCCATATTTGCCTAGATAACCGGACCTCAGCTCCCAAAACTCTTCAAGGCCGTCTGCGGCAACGGGACCATCCACGAGGCACTCCCTAAAAACGACGACCTCTCCCTCAAAACCGCATTTTTCAAATGTTTCGACGAGGGAATCCCCCGGCAATAGATGAACAGTCATACTCTTCTCAAGCCCCTAGCTAGCCCACAAAAACATTCAATACCGCAAGACAAGTACCCGCATAGATTCCCGCGACAATATCATCCGCGCAGATTCCGATTCCGCCCGGCAATTTCTCAAACTCTTTAACCGGATACGGTTTCCATATATCAAACAAACGGAACAGGACGAATCCCGCCAAAATCAGCTTCCATGAAAACGTAAAGGGAACAAAAAGAAAGGTCACAAGCTGACCGAGAACCTCATCAACGACAACGATTTGCGGGTCTTTCCCACCCAGCGATTCGGCGGTACGACTCGAAGCCCAAAAAGCGATTAACGCAAACGCGACAAATACAATCGAGGTGATTGCGAAACATACGGCCGGAGAAACGATCTTGTACTGAAAAGCGAGCTGAACGGCTGCGAGATATATCAATACCCCTACCGCTGAACCCCACGTCCCCGGTGCAAGCGGCAAATAGCCAACACCACAGGTGGACAAAATTTTGGCAATGCTAGTCTTCAATTTATCTTATCGCTGTGCCCGAGACCTTGGCTCTGTTTTTCAGGAATTCGTCCTTCTTACCGGAAAAGAAAGAATCAAGAGCCTCATAGAGATTGAATATGGCCTTATTCTCCAATCCTTCGATTCCGGGAGCTCTCGTCGCACGAATCTTTACAAATTTACCCTCGAGACCCGTCATCAGTATCTCTGAATAATATGTACGCCCTTCCCTGACCAGCTCAACATCGAGCTGCGCCACCATGAACATACCTGTTTCAGAACCCAGCTTCCGATACTGGAACTTCGTAAACCTCGCGGCTCCATATACCCCTCGTTCAAGTAACGAGCGTATCTCGTTCTTCGCTGTGATTATTTCTGTGGAAACCTGATTCGAATACGGGCCATCAGGAATTCCCTTCAGACCCTTGTCATAGACATAAACAGTGACGATCCCGCCAATGTTTGAACGGTAACCAATCGAATAGCCCAATTCGGCAGGGGAGTACTTCTTTACTTCCCCTTTAATCCAACCTTCGACCTCAGGAAAATCGATTGCAGCCTGGTTCTCATCTCCGTTCTCCGGCTGGCCGGACACGCCCGGTACAAGACAAAGCAAGCAAACCGAGATCAAAATCAACGCTTTTTTCATGATCTGCTCTCCATAGGCTTCGCATCTACAATTTCCCCGACAAGATCGTAGTCGTGAGCTTCTGTGATTTTGACCTTCACCAACTTCCCCGACATCGGAAGAAAGTCTTCCGGCGCGTCATTGATCAAGACCAAACCATCTATCTCCTGGGCCTGCCCCTCGAGACGGCCCTGCCAGAGGAGTTCAGATTCGTCCGACACTCCCTCGAACATCACATCGACGACCCTGCCGACTTTATCTTCATTTATTGACTTTGAGATCGAGGCCTGTTCCGACATTAGCCGCGCACGTCGATCTTCCGCTACTTCCGAATCCACTTTGTCGCCCAGTTCGAACGCCGGCGTTCCCTCTTCGTCCGAATATGTGAACACGCCAACATTGTCGAATCTGCAATTCTTTACAAACTTCATCAATTCTTCAAAGTCTTCTTCGGTTTCGCCGGGATATCCGACGATGAAGGTCGTTCGAATCGTAATATCCGGCACGGCATCACGCACCCGGCCTATCAATCGCTCAAGGCTTTCGCGGGTTCCGCCGCGTTTCATTGCTTTGAGCATGTTTCTCGAAGCGTGCTGCAAAGGCATATCCAGATACTTCACCGCTTTCGGATTGTTTGCGACTGCTTTAAGAAATCCATCCGATATGTGTGTCGGATACGTGTACATCACCCGTACCCATTCCAGTTTCTCGATCTTGCAGAGTTCGTCGATGAGAATCGCCAGTCCGTCTATATCCCCGAGATCTTCCCCGTACCGCGATGAATCCTGAGCGATCAGGACGACTTCCCTTACTCCCTGGTCCGCGAGGTGTTGTGCTTCCTGCATGATTGAACCAAACCTGCGGGAACGAAATGAGCCCCTCATCGCCGGGATCGAGCAAAAGGCGCAGGGCCGGTCACAACCTTCCGCAATCTTTATAAATGCTGTATGTGAATCGGTTGCACGCAGGCGCGGAGTGTATTCATCGTAGAGATA
>JABDKD010000095.1 GCA_013003215.1 Pyrinomonadaceae bacterium | reverse complement strand
CTCGACACAGCAATTCCGTACAAACAGAGGTTTGAAGATTTTAAGGGAGAGGCGGGTTTGCATTTGAACTAAGAGGAGCTATTTATTGTCGGTAGGTTATAAGTTGCGTTTGCTGTTGAAATGGTGCCGCGCTGATTTGGCTAAAAAAGGATCGCTAAGCGACTAATTATGACTAGCAGGATCAAACTTGGGGTTGAAAAGCTCCTCGATGAAGAAGTTTCGATACTCAGAGGTTTGCGGGTTGGGCTGATTTGTAATCAGGCCTCGGTAAACCATGAGTTTAAGCACGTTGCCGATCTTTTCAGTGAAAACGACAGTGTTGATCTGACAACGCTCTTTGGCCCACAACACGGTATACGGGGCGATGTCCAGGACAATATGATCGAGACTTCCCATAGTACCGATGAAAAAACGGGGCTACGTATCTATTCGCTCTATAGCGAAACCAGAGAACCGACCGAAGAAATGCTCGCGGAGGTCGATGCGCTGGTATTTGATCTACAGGATATTGGCGGTCGTGTCTATACATTTATCTACACGATGGCGAACGCCATGATCGCATGTGCCAAGTATAAGAAGAAGATGATCGTCTGTGATCGCCCAAACCCGATCAACGGGACTGATGTTGAAGGCGGTCTCCTGGAACCGGGACACGAATCATTTGTCGGGATGTATCCGATCCCTATGCGCCATGGCATGACCGTTGGCGAACTTGCAAAGCTCTTTAACAAAAAATTCGGTATCGGCTGCGACCTGGAAGTAGTCACGGTAGACGGTTGGAAGCGTGAGTGGTATTTAGATGAAACAGATTCGCCTTGGGTAATTCCCTCGCCTAATATGCCGACAATTTACGCAGCCGTGGTTTTTCCCGGCACGGTATATTTTGAGGGTACGGGAGTTTCAGAAGGGCGCGGGACAACGAGACCGTTTGAGTTTGTCGGGGCTCCATACATGAATGCTGACGACTATGCTGAGACGCTGGCATCATTTGATCTTGGAGGAGTTGTTTTCAGGCCGACGAATTTCCTGCCAACTTTTCAAAAGCATCAGAATCTAAGTTGCAGCGGAGTTTTTCTTCATGTAACCGACCGAAAGGTGTTTAAGCCTGTAATAACGGGGCTTGCAATGGTTAAAGCCGCATTTGACATGTATCCCGGCGACTTCGCCTGGAAAAGTCCGCCTTACGAATACGTTTATGATCGAAATCCGTTCGATGTCATTGCGGGAACGAAGAAGACGAGGAAGGCCTTTGAAAGCGGCGTCTCCGTTGATGAACTTCAGACGAGCTGGCAGGATGACGAAAAAGAGTTTAGAAGCATCAGGGAGGAATTCCTGCTTTACGGTTGATAGACTTCAAGTAATACTTTTATAAGTGAGCACTAAATTCTATGGATAATGGTTTTGTAATTGGTCTGATTTCCTGGTTCTTGCCCGGTTACGGACATATTCAACAAGGTTATTGGCAGCGGGGAGTGATAATCGGGGCCTGCATATGGACTATGTTCCTGATCGCTATACTTAGCGGCGGTGCATATTATCCCGGATTCGAATTCAAGGATGGAGCGCTTCTGTTCATTCTCAACATCTTCGCCAAGTCGGGCAATGGATTAGGAGCACTCATCAGTTGGTTCATGAGCAGCAATCCACCGGTAGATTTTGCGTCCTGGGCCACGTTTGAATATGGCGGCAGATTCTTGGAAGTTGCAGGTTTGTTGAATTACCTTGCAGTAATTGATGCGGTCGACATAAACGCAGGGAGGAAGAAATGATCCATTTTCTTTACTTGGTCACTTTTGGACTGATCGTGGCGGTTGCTTTTGGGGTATTCACAGAAGGAACCCAAAAAGACAAAATTTTTTCCGGACTCAAGGTATTTGCGCAATTTATCGGGATCAGTTTGGCGATGGCCTGGATTTTCTATTTCCTTCCGTGGTAAAAAATGGGGTTAGTCGAAACAGAGGCACTGGTTTTACGTACGTACAATTTGTCTGACGCTGACAAGATAGTTGTTTCGTTGACGGAAAAACAAGGCCTGGTAAGGGGTGTCGCCAAGGGGGCGAAGCGCCTGAAAAGCAAGTTTGGGGGAAGCCTCGAGCCATTTTCAATTGTTAATATCACATACTTTCAGAAAGAAGAGATGGAGCTTGTTTCGATCCGTGACATCGAGCTCAGAAAGTCGTACTTTTCTGACGCAAGCAAGCCTGAGTTCCTACAGAAATTCAGCTATTTGGCTGATTTGCTGACAAAGTTTGCGCCTCCTCACGATCCAAATGAGAGACTATATAATATGTCGAGGATCTGTCTTGAGACCGGCGCCGTTGAGCTTGAAAGTCTTGATATTATCGCGCTCTATTTTGAATACTGGATACTGAAACTCGGCGGATATCTGCCCGGCTGGAAACACTGCAGCAAATGCGCAAAGGAGTTTGGAAATGCCGAGACGGCAGACCTGCAGCTGGATTTCAACTTAACTTGCGCAAGCTGCTCGGCCGGAAGAAGTGTTGAAAGGATTGGCCCGGCCGAAAGACGCGTTTTCAATGAAGCCCAAAACATGCCGCCGGGGAAGTTTATCGTTTTTGTGGCGAAAAGCAGGACTGAGGTCACCAGTGTCTCGGGTATTCTCAAACAGATAATATCTCGTGTGATTGACCGGGAATTCGTCGGCGAAACCAGCCTAACGGCATAGACTTGAAATAATGAGAGGATTCAGTTTTTCAATTTCGCGTTATGTTTTGCAGGCAATCCTACCTTATTTTGCGGTGACATGGCTTTTGTTAAGCGTGATCTTGTTCGTGCAGCAGGCAAGCCGATTTTCTGATCTTCTTTTTAATACCTCATTGCCCTCGAGCCTCCTATGGCAACTAACCATCGCGCTCATCCCCACGGTAATTTCCTTTACCTGTCCGATAGCCGTACTGGTCGGTGTAATCATCGGTTTATCACGCATGCAGGGTGACAGTGAGATGGTGGCGATTCGTGCTGCCGGGGTTGGTAACCTTCAAATAACCTCTTCGGTTTTGTTGCTGGGAATCGTGCTTTCGCTATTTGCCGTGTTTATCAATCTCGAAGGGGTTCCGTTTGCTGCTCAGATCGTAAGACGGGTTGGGCTGCAGGCAGCACTCTATAAGCTGGAGTCTCCGATAGAACCGGGAGTTTTTAATGCTGAGATCCAGGGATTCACGATCTACGTAAAAAAAGGTAATTTGGAAAAAGGCACGTGGGAGAGCATCTTTATCCACCAGGAGGACAAGGATCTCGGAAAGACGCGTCTGATAACGGCAAAAGAAGGGAGGATCGATTCAAAAGAGGAAGACTCTGAGATCGTTTTGGCAAACGCCAGTGTTACAACCTTCGAAACGGGCAAAGAGCGGAAAATTGTTTCCGAAAGTGTCAAGGATTTGAGACTGGTTGTAAAGACAAAGCGCGGTGAGCTGATCGACAAGCTCACCAAAACGAAGACAACTCCAGAGGAAATGGGGCTTGCGGAATTGGGACGGCATGCGCAGACGCTGGACGGAATCAAACAGGTTGAAGCACGTATTCTCTGGCAGAGAAGGGTTTTGCTTTCGATAACACCTTTGCTTTTCGCGCTCCTTGGGGCCGGCTTGGTTACAAAGTTTAACCGGGGCGGCCGCGGTTTTGGTATTTTTCTCGCTCTTGTTAGCTTGGTCGCTTACTATTTGCTTGCGCTAATGGGCGAGCAGCTGGCGCGAACAGGAGCAATCGGAGTTGTCACGTCAGGGCTGATTCCCTTCATCGCCATTCTCGGTGTCACAGCCTGGCTTTTCGTTTCGCAGCGTTTCTTCATTACGCGTACGCTTTCAATCAGTTCTTATTTGGGCAAGGCTGAGACGACTGAACGCTCGCCAAAAATGTCTTCCAAGAACTCTTATATTGATCTTACGACCGGGATTTTGGATTTTGACCTAATTTGGAATCTTGTTCGGAATTACCTTCTTACCGTTGGCTTTTTGATTTCGATCTATTTCATATTTACAGCCTTTGAGCGTTGGAAATTTGCAGGAGCAATCGACAATGGTCTCGTCTTGCTTGGTTCATATTTATTCTTTCTAACACCGTTTGTCTATATCGAAATTGCGCCTTCGGCGCTTATGATCGCGACGCTGGTGACCTACATAATTAAGTCAAGGCAGAATGAGATCGTCACGTGGACCGCTGCCGGGCGAAGTGTCTACCGGCTCATGCTCCCCTGTTTCATCCTAATGGTCGCCGTTGGGACATTGAATTTTGGAATACAAGAGTGGATCCTAACGGAGACTAATCGAAAGCAGGATGCCTTGTTAGATCAATTACGC